>CAZMEH010000849.1:0-10631 GCA_964564885.1 uncultured Saprospiraceae bacterium
TGGATTTGCCACTATTCTTAAATTTGTAACCGTTATATAAAAACACAAAACAAAAAATCATATTTTGCAGTTTAAGAAGCAATTAAAATTACAATGAACATCGACACACACACAAAAAAACTATCATGAAATTACATCAATCTATTAAAACCACAACACTCTTTTTTCTATTAATATTTGTTATTCAAACCAATGCGCAAGTCACTATAACACCAGCTACAGCCGCACCATTTACACCAACCAACTTAATTAATCAAGTTTTTTTAGGAGATGGTGTAACGGTCACTAATGTTACTTATGCAGGCAGTAATACTTCTGTAGGTGCATTTAATAACGGCTTAAATACCGTTGGAATTGAATCTGGAATAGTCATGACGACTGGTGATGTTACATTACTCAACACGACAACCAATAATGACCCAGGAAGTGGCTCGGATAATGGCACCGGTGGCGATGCCGACTTAGTTTCCATTTCAGGAACAAATATCAATGATGCGGCTATTTATATGATTGATTTTATTCCTACTTCGGATACGCTTAGGTTCAATTACGTTTTTGCGTCAGAAGAATATCCCGATTTTGTTTGTAGCATCAATGACGTTTTTGGTTTTTTCATCAGTGGGCCTGGTATTACTGGACCATTTACCAATATGGCGACTAATATTGCTTTAGTCCCAGGGACAACAACACCCGTTGGCGTCAACACAATCAATAATGGTAATCCAACAGACCCAGCTTGTGGTCCAACAAATCCTATATTCTATATTGATAATGATGGAAACAATACCGGAGGAATATCACCTTATCCATTTGTTTTTGATGGTTTCACAACCGTTTTGACCGCAGAGGCTATTGTAACACCGTGTGTGACTTATCGTATCAAATTAGCTATTGGCGATGCCGTTGATGGTGTCTATGATTCGGGTGTGTTCTTAGCTGCAAATAGTTTTGGGACAAGCGGTCTGACGACAGAAATCAATACACCAAACTTTACATCAACAATCTCAGAAGGCTGTGAAGATGCTGAAATAGTTTTCAGACTTCCAACTCCAACAGATGCTAATTATCCAATCAATTATACGATTGGTGGAAATGCTACGATGGGAGTAGATTATGTAAATCTACCAGCTAATCCAATCATTCCAGTTGGACAAGATTCTTTATCTATCACGATTACAGCACTACAAGATGCTATTATAGAACCACAAGAAACCATTAGCATCATTTTGAATTTATCAAGTTGCCAATCTGACACATTCTTAGTGTTTATTTCCGATAAAATTATTGTTGACCCTGTTCTCACGAATGCGACAATTTGTCTCGGTGATACCGTAAATATCGATGCTACTTTACCATTAGTTATTTCCAATGGTGTCAGTTTTGCAAATACGACCAATAGTAATATTATTAATAATGTTCCTACTAACTCAACGATTAACGTTAATGGTCTTCCGCTAAAAAGCTATCTGGTCGGCGCAATAGATTCGGTCTGTTTCAATATTACCCACCAAAATGATGAGGATTTGGATATTTACCTCACTTCACCCTCAGGAGAAATATTAGAACTTTCCACCGATAATGGCGGAAACGGAAATAACTACACCAATACTTGTTTTGTTTTAGATACGACCAATCGAATTATCAATGGAAGTGCACCGTTCACTGGCAATTTTTATCCAGAAGGAGATTGGGCAGATTTAGATGGTGCAAATTTGAATGGTGCTTGGTTTTTGACCATTATTGACGACCAAGTCGGTTTCAATGGAACGCTATTAGATTGGTCTATACATTTCGCACCAATATATAACCTCAATTATCAATGGACACCTTCAACAGGCGTAACAAATATTAGCAATCCAATTATCAGTATTCTAACAGATACAACAAGACAATATAACTTACAAGTAAAAGATACTTATGGTTGTGTTTCAGAAGATTCTACCTTAATAACTGTTTTACAGCCTTTAGATACACCAATTATTAATTGTGCATTTGAAGGTTCAAATGCAATTACCGTAGATTGGTCTGCTATTCCAAACGCAGCCAATTATCAAATCAATGTCGATAATACAGGTTGGATTTCATTAGCAGGAACGGCAACTTCTTATGCGGTGAATAATCTAATTGAAAATCAATCCTATGAATTCTGGCTACAACCGCTCGACGGCAATTGCCCTGAACAAGGCATAGATACCGTTTTTTGCCTAACAGAACTTTGTACCATGGTTGCCACACCTGCTACGATAACTAATATTTCCTGTAATGGCTTAACCGATGGTGCTGCAAATATTATTGTCAATAATCCAGTAGGAAGTGTTAGTTATGTTTTAAATGGAACAACTACTCAAAACAATGGAAATTTCACAGGCTTAGGCATAGGAAGTTATCAGGTCATCATGACAGATTCTATTAGTTGTGTTGATACAATTGACTTCCTTATCACTCAACCAACTACCTTATTTATTGATAGTTTAACTTCTACGCCATTGTCTTGTAATGGTAATAACTCTGGAACGGCTACGGTTTTCCCATCTGGCGGAACAACCAATTATAGTTACTCATGGAGCTCTAATCCAAATCAAACGACAATAGCAGCAACTGGTTTAGCGGCTATAAATTATACGGTAACTGTTACTGATGCAAACAATTGTACCGTAACCGATAATATCACTTTAACAGAACCGCCATTGCTAACTGTTGCGATGCAAAGTACGGATGTATTATGTAATGGTGATAATTCTGGAATAGCCATGGCAATGCCAAATGGCGGAATTTTACCTTATTCGTATCAATGGAATACAACGCCGCCTCAATCAACGGATACCGCATTCAATTTAACTACTGGAAATTATACGGTGACGATTACAGATGCAAATAATTGTACCGTAATAAATAATATAAACGTTATTCAACCCAATCCGATGAGCATTTCCATGTCATCAACACCAGCTACTTGCTATGATGGCTTTGATGGAACAGGAACAGCAAATCCAAGTGGTGGCGTTTCTCCTTATACTTTTCAATGGGACACAATCAGTAATCCAACAGCGGCAACGCAAGGCGGATTATCCAGAGGAATGCATTATGTTACGGTTACTGATGTGAATGGTTGTACGCTTTCAGATTCAGTCAATATTGGCTCACCGCCTGAAATCATTACAACTACGGGCGAAAATCCTGCTTCTTGTTTTGGTATTTTCGATGGAAGTGTTTCGATTACTGCAACTGGCGGTTCTGGCGGATTTTCTTATGCTTGGAACACGACACCCGTTTCTACTGGAGCACTTATTAATAATTTATTTAATGGAGAATATATTGTAACCGTAACAGATGTTGTTGGTTGTACTGCGCTAGATACCGCAACTATTGCTGGTCCAGTTTTATTGACTTCTTCCAAAGATAGTTTAGAAGTCACTTGCTATGGCGATTCGGACGGAATGGTTTCTATAACACCAAATGGCGGAACAGGAAACTATACTTATTCTTGGAATAATGGCGCATTTATTACTGATTCTGTTTTAATCAATGTTGTTACAGGAACGTATAATGTTTATGTGCAAGATGCAAATGGTTGTGCTAGAATTGATAGTATGGTGGTGAATACGCCAGCAGAATTTCTAGCCAATTTAACGATGACTCCACCAGATTGCAACAGTTTTACTAACGGAACAGCAACCGTTGCGCCTTCTGGCGGAACAGCAGGTTATGTTTTGAATTGGAATATAGGTTCTTCTTTTAATACGATTACAGGATTGGGCGCAGACTTTTATCAAATAACCGTTACCGATGCACTTAATTGTATTATTTTGGATACAATTGAAGTGACGCAACCTGATGTTTTAGCACTTTCGACGGATACTATTCCTGTTACTTGCTTTGGACAAAGCAATGGGCGAGCTTGGGTTACCGCAATTGGTGGGAACAATTCCTTCAATTATTCATGGAATACAACGCCTGCGAATACAACTGACACGATTCAAAATCAACCAACAGGATTATATCAAGTCATCGTAACGGATGATAAAAACTGTCAAGATTCAATAACTGCTTTTATCCGACAACCCGATTTATTGACCGTTGGAATGTCAGAAATTCCTGTGAGCTGTTTCAATGGTAGTGACGGACAAGCAATTGCAGCGCCGAGCGGTGGAAACTATACGTACACTTACGCTTGGTCAGTTCCGCAAATCAATGACACGATTTCAAACCTAACCGTAGGAAATTATCAAGTGACGGTAACAGATGCCAGAAACTGTACAACAACAGGCGGCTTCAACGTAACCGAGCCACCAATTTTAGATTTAACGATGAGTCAAATTCCTACTTCTTGTTTTCAAGGAAATGACGGAACGGCTATCGTTAGTGTGCTCGGCGGAACGCCTTATTCGACAGGTACTTATACTTTTGAATGGAATACTTCGCCAATTCAAGCGGATAGTATTGCAACAAACTTAATGGCTTTACAAACGTATACAGTAACCGTTATGGATGCGAATAACTGTCAAATGGTAGACAGTATTCAAATCGGAGAACCAACGCAATTGACTACTTCGATGACACAAACGCCTGTTATTTGTAATAATGAAACAAATGGAACAGCAACCGTTGCGCCAAATGGCGGAACTTTACCTTATAGTTATAACTGGAGCACTTCACCAGTTCAGACTGATGCACAGGCGATTAACTTAATTACAGGAATATATTATGTTACAGTAACCGATGGAAATAATTGTTCGACCACTGATTCCATTTTCATTACTGAACCAACACCGATTGACTTAATAATGGATTCTACCAATATTAGTTGTTACAATTTTAGCGACGGAAAAGCTTGGGTAACGGCGACTGGCGGCGTTGGCGGATTTAACTATTCATGGTTAGTCGTTGGCAATCCATCTATTGATACGCTTTCAAATGTTCCTGCTGGATTTTATCAGGTTTTTGTCACAGATGCGAATGATTGTTTAGATTCTGCTTTTGTAAACCTAACTCAACCCGATACTTTAGCATTTATATTTACACCAGATTCTGTTACTTGTCATGATGGAAATAATGGTTCTATTCTCACCAACACCATTGGCGGAACAGGCGATTACACTTATCAATGGTCAAATACAACAACTGATACGAGCAATGTTTTCACCTTGATTGCTGGCATTTACACACTGACCGTTACAGATGATAATAGTTGTATTTCAATTGATTCTATTGAGATTGGTGAGCCAGAACCATTTATATTAACATTAACTCAACATCCTCCGACTTGTCATGACGGTAGCGACGGATGGGCAAGTTTAACAACTGCTGGCGGTATTCAGCCATATAATATTGTTTGGGATATTCCAACAATGGCAACGACTGACACAATTTTCAATTTGGTTGGTGGTGTCTATTATTCCGTGACAGGAACAGACGCAAATGGCTGTACTACAACCGATTCGATAATAGTTGTTAATCCAGATAGTTTAGTTTTAGCGATGACAGGAACAGACGAAGCTTGTCAGCAAGGCAATAATGGAACAACGACCGCAACAGTCACAGGCGGTTTTACGCCTTATCAATATCTTTGGGATGTGAACACAGGCAGTCAAACGACAATGACCGCAACAGGATTGAATGAAGGAACTTATGCGGTAACGATTACCGATGATTTAGGTTGTCAAACGAATAGTAATATTACTATTGCATTAGCCTCTGGCATTGAAACGGAAGTTACCAATATTGATGTTTTATGTAAAACTGCAACAACCGCTTGGGCATTTGCAAAAGGATTAACTGGAACTGCGCCTTATTCCTATCAATGGGATGCAAACGCAGGAAATCAAACTACTGATACAGCTTCTAATCTTGGTGCAGGAACTTATTTTGTAACAATTACCGATGCTTTAGGCTGTTTTGAAATTGACTCTGCAATCATTACAGAACCAGCAGAAGTACTTTCATTAGAGATTGATACAGTGCTTAATGTTACTTGTTTTGGTGACAAAGATGGTTTAATTCAATATCGTGGAATCGGTGGCATAACGCCTTATCGTTATCGTTTTAATAATAGAAATTTCTCGCAAACAACCACATGGGGCGGATTAGCACCTGATAATTACCCGATTTTAATTCGAGATAGTAATGGTTGTGAATTTAATCAAACAGTTACGATCAATGAACCGCTTGAATTTACGATTGACTTGGGCGATGATGTTTATATCGAAGAAGGCAACACCGCACAAGTTACCGTTAATACAATCAACGGATTTGCACCATTCTCTTATTTTTGGATGCCATATGACACCGTCAATATGAGTTGTGGCGATTGTCCAAATCCTATTTTCACCAATTTATTAAACACTTCTCGCTATGCTGTAGAAGTGACGGATAGCAATGGTTGTGTGAGCGAAGATTTCATTTTCATCTATTTGGATAAAGCATTGGACATTTACATTGCAACAGGTTTTACACCGAATAATGATTTAGTGAACGATTATTTATTTGTTCAAGGTGCGCCAAATGCTAGAGTTATTTCGTTTGCCATATACGATAGATGGGGCGAAAAAGTATATCTAACGAGTGATGCGCCTTTGAATGATACTAACTTCGGTTGGAACGGAGATTTCAAAGGTGAACCTGCACCATCTGGTGTTTACGGTTGGATAGTTGAAGTTGAATTCATAGAAGGTACTCGAAAGGTATTTAAAGGAAATACGACTTTGATTAGGTAAATTTCAAACACAGAGACACAGGGACACAGAGAAAATGTATTATTACTCCGTGTCTTTGTGTCTCCGTGTTTAATTTTTCATATTATAATAGTAGTATAAAAATCCATCGAACTTATTATCTTTGCCAACTATTCAAAATCAGCATTTTTCATCAACACATTTCAAATAAAAGACATTGGCAAAGAAGCGCACTACCAAGAAGAAATCAAATAAGGTTACACCGTTAATGAAGCAATACTTTGACATCAAGACTAAACATCCTGATGCTATTTTATTGTTTAGAGTTGGTGATTTTTATGAAACATTTGGCGAAGATGCGGTAACGGCTTCTAGTGTTTTGGGTATCGTTTTGACGGCTCGAAATAATGGCGGTGTTGATGTTGAATTGGCTGGTTTTCCTTATCATTCCTTAGATACTTATTTGCCGAAATTGATTCGTGCTGGCTTCCGAGTAGCGATTTGTGAGCAATTGGAAAAGCCGAGCAAAGAGAAAAAAATCGTTAAACGTGGCGTTACCGAAATCATCACGCCTGGTATTACGACCAACGATAAATTACTGGACAACAAATCGAATAATTATTTAGCGGCTTTGCATTTTGGGCGCAGAGGTGTATTTGGAATGGCTTTGCTTGATATTTCTACAGGTGAGTTTTTGATGACCGAAGGCGATGCGGCTTATATTGATAAGATGTTGCAAACCTTCACGCCTGCTGAGGTCGTGTTTTCAAAAAGCTACAAAGATACTTTCAAAGAAAACTTCGGAACAAAATTTTATACATTCAATTTAGATGAATGGGTTTTTACAGTTGATTTCACTCGAGAGAAATTGCTTGAACATTTCCAAGTCACTACTTTAAAAGGTTTTGGTGTGGAAGAATTGACATTGGCGCAAGTTGCCGCAGGTTCTATTTTGTATTATTTAGAAGTTACAGAAAATAAAAACCTTAAACACATCAATTCTCTTTCTCGTATTCAACCGAATCTTTATGTTTGGCTGGATCGCTTCACGATTCGTAATCTCGAATTGATACATAGTAATAACGATGGCGGTATTCCGCTTATTCAAATTTTGGATAAAACCGTTTCGCCGATGGGCGGACGTATGCTCAAAAAATGGGTGGTATTGCCGTTGAAACATCGTGCGCCGATTGAAGCGAGGCTCGACATCGTGGATTATTTTATCCATGAAGATGAAACGAGTAATGAAATTGAGAAATATATTCAGCAAGTTGGAGATATTGAGCGATTGATTTCAAAAGTCCCAATGGGCAAAATAAATCCTCGTGAAATCGTCCAACTCAAAAAAGCATTAGGTGTCATTCAACCGATTAAGGAAGTTTTGGCAAAAGCCAATAATGAACACCTCAACGGCATTGCTGACCGCATTAATCCTTGTGTTACGATGCGTCAACAAATCAATAAATACATCAAAGACGAACCGCCTGTCAACCTCAATAAAGGTGGCGTTATCGAAGATGGCGTTGATGCTGAATTGGATGAATTGCGCCATTTAATCAATAATAGTAAAGAAGCTTTAGTTGCCATTCAACAAAAAGAAGCCGAAAAAACAGGTATTCAAAGCCTTAAAATTGGTTTTAATAATGTCTTTGGTTACTACTTGGAAGTGACTAATAAATACAAAAACAAAGGTCTTATTCCAGATAACTGGATTAGGAAACAGACGCTAACAAATGCTGAGCGTTATATTTCAGAAGAGTTAAAAGTACTCGAAGCAAAGATTTTAGGTGCAGAAGGCAAAATTCTTGCGATTGAAGAAAGGCTATATCAAGAAATGGTGTTGCTGTTAAATGATTACATCAAGCCGATTCAAATGAACGGTGCTTTGATTGCTCAAATTGACTGTTTGTTGTCTTTCAAAAAAACAGCTGTTCGCTTCAATTACTGTCGTCCAGAATTGAACAATTCGCTTTCAATGGAAATCAAATCAGGTCGTCATCCTGTGATTGAAAGACAATTGGCATTAGATGAGGAATATGTTCCAAATGACATTTCTTTAGACAACGAGACACAGCAAGTCATGATTATTACGGGACCAAATATGTCTGGTAAATCTGCGATTTTGCGCCAAACGGCATTGATTACCTTGATGGCTCAAATGGGCAGTTTTGTTCCTGCGAGTTCTGCAAAGTTGGGTTTGGTAGATAAAGTATTTACTCGTGTTGGTGCGTCGGATAATATCTCTTCTGGCGAAAGTACGTTCATGGTTGAGATGAATGAAACGGCGAGTATTATGAATAATATTAGTCCAAGAAGTTTGATTCTATTGGATGAAATTGGTCGAGGAACGAGTACTTATGATGGTATTTCAATTGCTTGGTCAATCGCTGAATATTTACATGATAATGGTCAAGCTGCACCAAAAACGCTTTTTGCAACGCATTATCACGAACTAAATGAATTAGCTAATAAGTTTCCAAGAATTAAAAATTTCCAAGTTTCGACTAAGGAAGTGGGTCAACAGGTTATTTTCTTGCGCAAACTCATTGAAGGCGGAAGTAATCACAGTTTCGGTATTCATGTCGCTAGAATGGCTGGAATGCCTCGCACTATTGTGGAGCGTGCCGCAAGTATTCTGGTTCAATTGGAACAAAAATCTATTGAAAATAACGAGCTAGAACAAAAGATTAAAAATATTCCTACTCAAGCATATCAGTTGAATATTTTTGAAAAAGAAGCTGACCCAGAATTAGCAAAAATCAAAGAAGCGATTCTTGATTTGGATATCAACGGTATGACGCCAATTGATTGTATGTTGAAGTTGAATGAGTTGAAGAAAATGATAAAATAATTGATGATTTCAGATTGCTAGTAATTATTCGCACAAATCCTTCGTGACACTTTTGTTTTTAAAAGAATTTATGTAATTTTAGCTCAAACAAAATGATGCTAAATATGTCAAAAAAGGATAAGGAAGAACTCGAACAGGAATTAGTCTATCTTAAATTTTTGCTTGATTTTCATAATAATGCACGAAATACGATGTGGAAAGAGCGAGAAAAGGAACTCAAAGAGTATTTAGATGCGTTATTAGATAAAATCATAGAAATCCAAAATAAGTTAAAATGAACATAGAAAATCAATTTTTAAACGAACAGTTTGTTCAGTATCAATCGCTTAAAACAAAAGAAGCGCAACAAAAATTTTGGAAACAATTTGAAAATAATTTTCAAGATTTAAGTGATGCTGATAAGGAAAAATCAAAAGAAGGTTGGCTAACAAATGTTAGTACTATTGAAAATCGTCTAACTGAGATAGATACTCAGCTAGAAAAACAAAAGCAACAGATTTTTGAGATTTTTCCGTCAAATTCAGAAGAGACACATTTAATTGAATTGTTGTTGCGCAAAATGAATGTTAGCTTTAACTTGAAGTAAAACATTTGAATAAAAAGTTGTTTACTTTTGTATCATCACTAATGTAATAGAATAGCCATGGAACACGAACAACTCATTATAAAAAACTTCGGACCAATTAAAGATGTAAACCTTGATTTGCGCAAGACTACTATCTTTATTGGTGAGCAAGCGAGTGGAAAAAGTACTTTGGCTAAGTTGATTGGGATATTGAGAACTCCTCATTATTTTAACCCTGAAATAAGTAATGAAGAAATATATTCACTGATCCTATCTGAATTTACTAGAGTAGATTTACCTAATTATTTTAATGATAAAACTTTTATAAATTATATTTCTACTAACTTAGAAATAATTTTAGAAAAAGAAATTTGTAAAGTGGTTAAAAATAAGTTTGATTTTAAAACCAGTCCGTCGAAAATACTTTTTGAATTATTTCCAGATAAAGTAAAAGAAATTTTAGCATTAGATAGCCAACAAGAAATTTCCAAAGGAATCTCTCAAATGGCATGCGGGCTACCTTTCCCATCTAGGTAAGTCTTCT
>CAZMEH010000850.1:0-1891 GCA_964564885.1 uncultured Saprospiraceae bacterium
TAAGTGATAGTACGCTTACAACTATCTATTATTCTTTTTATTTATTGACTTCTATTTGGATACTAATTGCACATTATTACAAAAAATACATCCTTTCAGATTACATCTTTAATATATTATTTCCACTATGTATTGTCTTCTCTGCGGTCTGTGTCGGAAAAGAATATCACGTTGAATACTTGTTGTTTTTGACAGGTGGTGCGACAAACTTCTATATAGAAAAGGGAAAAGTAAGACATTTACTTTTTACTTTTAATGTTATTTTACTCGTCTTTCTTAAAATTTACTTTTACTATCACGCCGATGGGCTTCTTGAATTGAACATGGATTATGTCATATTTTATAATACTAGTTTAAGTGTGTTGGCGATGGTTACGTTTTATAGTTTACTAGAAATTAATTTAAAGATCAATAAAAAATTAAGAGGTAGTCTCAAGAAAATATCGAATGCACAAGGAATAATAATAGAAGAAAGAACAAAAGAAATACAAGTAAAGTCAGAGAAATTGGAACGTTCTAATCAAGAAATAAAGCGTTTTGCAGGTATTGCTTCTCATGATTTGCGAGAGCCAATTCGGAACATAATGGGCTTTTCACAGCTCTTAGAACGAAGCATAAAAAAAGACCAAAAGGAGCATGTAATCGAGTATTTAGGCTATATCAAAAATAGTATTAATAGGATTGATACATTGACAAAAGATATAGAAGATTACACTAGGTTAGAAGATAAAGTTGATGCAATAAATGTAGTTAAAACAGAAGAAATTATTGATGGAATTTTCAATCAATTCAAAGAAGAACACAAAGGTTTTTTCTTTAATAGAGCCACTTTGCCAATCGTTAAAATGAATGGAGGTTTATGCGAAACCTTGTTCTATCACCTCATAAAAAATGCCACTCAATATACTAGTCAACCGTCTGGATGGGTAGAGATAACAAGCGAAAAAAAGTCCGATTTTCATCAGTTTAGCATTAGAGATACAGGAGTTGGAATAGATGAAAAATATTTCGAAACAGTCTTTGGAATGTTCAAGCGATTACACAATGATTTGAATAAAAATGGCTCAGGTATCGGCTTATCTATTTGCAAAAAAATAGTGGAATCTTATGGTGGGAAAATTTGGGTGGAGAGTACTAAAGGTCAAGGAAGTACTTTCTTTTTTGAATTGCCAAGGTAGCTTGAGTGGTAAATTTGATAGAAGTACCCGTCATTTTTCATGAAAATTTAACCACTAAAATTAAAATAAAAGAAGGTCTATTTTTCAAATTTTCAATAACTATTTATGATAACAAATAGTGACTTCTTATGAGTAAGCCGTCACAGTTATTGAAAATTGGTAGGGTTTTATAGCTATTGCCTAAATGGCATAATACTAAGTTTTAATTGTCCATAAAGCTCCAACACCCAATGTGAACAACGATTACAGCTAGGAAACTGTCCAGTTTTGCGAATATCAGAAGGAACAATAATCAAAGAGATATTATTTAGGTTGAAATGATTTAAAAAGCCACTAAATTCTTTTAAATCACTCTCTTTCAGAAAGATAGCGTTGTTTCTAATAGAGGATTGAAAAGATATTATTGAATGTTGATTAGGCCTGTTATCAGCAACAGCTTTTATAATATCATACTCATTTGGAAAGTTAATTGTTACAATAAAGGAGTCTAGTGAAGGTTTTAAATTATAAATTCCTTCTGGAATGGTAGTTTCATTATCATAAAGTCGAGGTCCAAATGATTGATTGTTTAGCTCAACAGGAAATTCTTTTATTAACTGACGACAGATATCGGAATGTAGCCACATTTCAAGCTTTTGTTCTTGTTTGAATAAGATAAAAAATACTTGTGATTGACTATCATAGCAAGTATCAGTTTTGATAATTTTCATTAA
>CAZMEH010000851.1:0-7840 GCA_964564885.1 uncultured Saprospiraceae bacterium
AAATTATATTAATATAATTTATTGATTTGCAGTAATTAATGATAAATATTACTTATTGATTTTTTTAGTCTTGATTTGGGAAAAAACAATGAATCTAGTGATATTTTGCAAAAAGAATAATTCCAATACTTAAAATTAACTAACATTTTGTATCAAAAAGTCGTGTCCTTTGAGGTAAATAGAAAGGAAAGGGTTGGTTACCTATTTTTTACTAAGATGAGAGGAGAGAGCAGAATGATCTTTTACTTGAAAGCTCTCTTTTTACACAAGAAAATTTTAAGCTATGAAATCACAAACAATAGATTTAGTAAGCACGGCTTTTCTGAATAATCCTCGTATCAAATCATTCGTTGGAGGTGATAGTACTTCGATTAATAAAGTGAAGCCAATTATTGAATATGCTTATGATATTGTCAAGAGATTGAAAGGAATTCATTATTCAAGTAATAAAAAAGCCGTTATTTTCTATTATCAAAAAAGTAAATTCAATAAGACTTGGAAGGATAGAATGAATTATTTTAAAATAATATTTAAAAGTATTGGCTTAAATCGAACATTGCCAATATACTTTAGAGAACAAAATGTGCGAGGGCTTCGAGCAGAAGATAAAGATTATTTATACGTTTGGTTCTTAGCGCAGAGTGTTGATTATAATAAGTTAGATGGGTTATTAGAACTAAATAGACATCTTATTGAAAAATCAGAAGCATTGGGATTACCTATTTTAATAGAAACAACAGATAAACGGAACTTGACTATGTATAAACGAATAGGTTTTAAAATTTATAATACTTGGGAAGATGAAGAGAATAATTTGACCGTTTGGTATATGAGAAGAGACATTAAAATTAATGTAGAATGTTCAATATAGAATGTAGAATGTTTTATATACTGTTTTGCAATAAAAAAGCTTTTCAATTCACTAGGAATTGAAAAGCTTTTTTATGTTTTCTAATTCAAAACGCTATGTTAGCTAATTGAACATTACACATTCTACATTAAAACGTCGGACAATACATACCTAAACGACGACTTGCCGGCTGAGTGTAAGTCAACGAAATCTCAAATGCACCACGACCATCATTGAAAGCCGAAAGGTTAGAAACAGTTATATCATAACTCATTCCTAATGCCCATTTATCCCATTCTAAAGCAGAAATGACAGTCAAAGCATCTGCACCGACTTTGTCAACACCATTGACAAGACGACCCATTGCACCAATTCTTAAGGCAACATCATTGAAATCACTTGTTGTAAAACGAATGGTACCACCAAAATCAATTTGATAAGAATTTCCTTGAAACATTGCTCTAGTCACAGGTAAGAAACTTGCATCACGACTAATTGGAATTTCACCGCCACCGTGAACAATGAAAGTACTGTTTAATGTTTCATTCTCATTATCTAAAAATGAAATATTTGGTTGATTTAAGTGATGTATGGCAGCACCAGCATAAACACTTTTATTTTTACTAAGCAATGCATACCAAAGTAAGCCTGCATTAAAATCTGCATAAAAGTTATAAATAGAAGCGAAATCTTCACCAGTAGGAATACTTGCGTCAAAACCACCACCGTCAAACTGAGTACTAAAACGAAGTGCTGTCCAGTTGACCGAATTTTGAGCGTAGCCCAACTGAGCGCCAGCTACTAAATATTGTACATTTCTGTAGCCACGACCGCCAGATAATTGTTTCATATAAGAAAAGGAAGCCTTGATGCTGTTCATACTTAGACGAGAATCTCCAGCTTCATCTTGCATAAGCGTTAAGCCCATAGAGAAAAAATCTCTTTTCTGAATATAGAAGCGATAATCTAAAGTAGCACCAAAAGTTCTAAACGGTTGCCCAAGAAAACTACTCCATTGATCTCGGTAGTTCATCCCAACACGGAGTTTTCCTTCATGCAAGCCAGTCATTGCCGGATTGACAAACATAGAACTTGCGTTTATTTGAGAGAAACGAGGATCTTGTGCTGTAGCGTCCGTTATGTTTATCGTTGTACAAAAAAGCAACGTTAAAACACCAAGAAGCCAATTTTTATAATTGTAAATATTGTAATTCATTAGTTGCAGGTTTATTTTACTTCTTTTGAAATGATTTTTAAATTAATCAATTGAAGTTATATTAATAAGACAAACCACTTTGTTCAAAGGAGTTTTCTTGAGAATAACGATAAAATTAATGTTTTCTGATTTTAATAATAGACTTTAACAAGCATCTTTTTTAATTATATCGTTTTCTTTCTAGTAAAAAGTGTTCTTTTTGACAGAAAATATTTTTTTTTGACATTCATGCAATAATTCAAACAGGACTAAAGCTGTTTATCTGCCTAAATCATCAAAGAAACAAATTTAATATTCCGAAAAATATAATTTGCCAACCAAATACAACAATAGCGACTAGGTTTTTTTCAGCCTTATTAAAAACATTCAAAAATATTAATTGCAGTAAAAATGCAATGAGAAGCCATCCAAGATAATTCTGTAAAGGAATAGTATCATACTTCCAACTCCAAAAATCTAAAGCTATTGCGATAGGCTCTATAAAAAAATCTAATCCGACCATTAAGGTAGCAGAAATAGCAGCTTTTAAGACTATATTTAAATGACTAAATAAAAAATTGCAGACTGAAGCACTTGTATATATTAATAGTAGCCAATTTATACTTAGTATAATAGGTACTTCAAAAATTTGCCAACCAAGTGTTTGACCATAACTATACTCTCCAAAGACAAGTCCAGTCGTTACGCCAATGACCTCTGATAAGTAACCAACTATTCCACAAAAAATAGCCGCATAAATAAATGGCCTATTCCAGCTATTGTGATTATATAAAATCAAGCTAAGTGACAGCAAAAGTGTCAAAGGCGTAATCATTGCAAATATATTTCGAGAAATAGGAATTGCGATTCCAATAATTCCAAAGAAATAAAATAGAGAAAGAATAAAAATAGATAGTTGCGATTTATTCATTTATAGAAATTTTTGACTGCGTAATAACTTGACGCACAACACACGAAAAACATTCGGCGAAAGTAATATTACATTCTGATTTTTTCTTGTGTCATCTGTAATGTGTCAAATTTTTTACATGCAAACCTCTTTAGTAAAGAATGAACAATTAAAACCCTACTAGACTGACGTCTTTCATTTCGATTCTGACACCTTATTTTAAAACATCACTTACAATTTTTGCAGAAAGTAAGCAAAGTGGAATCCCACCACCAGGGTGAACACTTCCACCACAGAAGTATAGATTATTAATTTTTCTACTAAAATTCGGATGTCTAAGAAATGCTGCCATCAAATTATTAGAACTTGTTCCATAAAGTGCGCCTTTATGCGACCAAGTTTTGCTTTCAATTGTACGAGGTTCAAGAATTTCTTCGACTTCAATCAGTTGCTCTAAATCTATTTTTAGCATTCGATTGATTTTAGAAATTGTATTTGCTCGAATTTCCGGAATTAACTTATTCCAATCTTGCCCTTCGTCACAAGGAACATTGACCATTGTAAACCAGTTTTCAGAATTTGACGGAGCATCTTGAGATTCGTACTTGCTAGATATATTAATATATATGGTAGGATCATGAAAAACTGTCTTTTTCTTAAAGATATGATCAAACTCGGCTTTGTAATCTTCACTAAATAAAATATTATGTAGTCCCAATGATGGAAAATTCTTTTTTATGCCCCAATAGAAAATGAGTGCAGAACTAGACTTTGGTTGTTTTAATGTTCTTTCAGGATGTTTTTCATTGGGCAACAATTTGCGATAAGTAAAAAATACATCCATATTACTGACCACAGAGTCAAAAGGAATAATTTCATTATTAACCTTCAAACCAGTTGCTTTCTTATTTTTGATAATAATTTCAGTAACGGGTTGATTAAAATGAAATTTAACGCCTAGGTCTTTGGCTAACTTATAAATAGCAAGTGTAATAGAATTCATCCCACCTTTAGGGAAAAAAGTACCAAACCCATGTTCCAAATGAGGAATAGAAGCCATAATACCAGAAGCTTGATATGGGTTAGAACCATTATAAGTCGCAAAACGATTGAACAATTGAGTCAGTTTTGGATGTTTCAACCGTTCATTTACCTTATTAATAGAACGCAACATGTCTAAAGTCGGCATAGCGAGCATACCTCGAAGCGTTTCTTTATTAAAATAATTCTTTATTTGATGCAATGACCGATGTAAAAAAACCTCTGCGGTTAAATCATATTTGCGCCTCGCATCATTTAAGGCTTCATATAAAATATCCTTTGAAACATCGAACTGTTGCTCCACTTCTTCTGCAAATTTATCGACATCCGAAAAAGCAGTTAATTCAGTTCCATCTTCCCAAAAATAATTACAAACGGTTTCTGTTTTTAAATACTGAAAGTATTCATCAATATCTTTTCCGGCTAATTCAAACAATTCTTCAATAAAATGAGGCATTGTAAAAAGTGAAGGCCCAGCGTCAAAACGATAATCACCTAATTGAAAACTAGATAATTTTCCACCAGGATAGCTATTTGCCTCAAAAACCGTGATTTTATGACCAGCCACTGCTAACCTAACTGCGGTAGCCAACCCTCCAATACCAGAACCTATTATACCTATATCCATGTTAAATAAAGTTTTGTTTAATAAAATCGACAAAAAAATAAAAAAGGTTAAACAAAATAAGGAAATGTCAGTTTATAATAAGGTCAAAAATACTATTTAATCCATAACTTGGATTAGGAATGAAAATTAAATAAATGTACATTTTGTGGCTAATACATTTCGCTTATAATCAAGTAAAAAAACCAGCCTTGGCTCAGGGAAAGTTATAACTTTTAACTCATGTGGGTCGACCGGTTAATTTCTAACAAAATTAGAAGCAAAAGGTCAGTTAAAAATGTATATTTATTTAATTTTAACTCTTTACCTAAAATAAAGCGATCTTTAATATGAAAGTAATTGTAATTGGTGCAGGATTTTCAGGAATTTCAACAGCAAGTTTTTTAGCACAGAAAGGCTATGATGTCACCGTTCTGGAAAAGAATGAAATGGCAGGTGGACGTGCAAGAAAATTTGATGCACAAGGTTTTACTTTTGATATGGGACCAAGTTGGTACTGGATGCCAGATGTTTTTGATAGATATTTTGAAGAGTTCGGTAAAAAAACGAGTGATTATTATGATTTGATACGCCTTGATCCATCTTATTGCATTTACTTCGGACAAGACGATATAATGAATATTCCCGCAAACATGTCAGAATTAGAAGACATGTTTGAAAAATATGAGAAAGGTAGTACTAAAAACCTTAGGAAGTTTTTAACAGAGGCAGAGTATAAATATGAAGTAGGGATCAAGGAAATGGTTTTTAAACCAGGACGTTCATTAATGGAGTTCATGGATCTTCGCATTTTTAAGTCTTTATTTAGACTGCAAATGTTTCAGTCGATGTCTACTCACGTTAGAAAACTCTTCAAGAATGAAAAGCTAATTAAGCTATTAGAGTTTCCTGTATTATTTTTGGGTGCAACACCAGAGAATACACCAGCCATGTATAGCCTCATGAATTATGCTGATTTAGCATTAGGAACATGGTTTCCTAAAGGCGGAATGCATAAGATAATAGAAGGAATGGTTTCAGTAGCGGAAGAGTTAGGTGTTAAGTTCATATATAACGAAGCAGTAGAAAAAATTCATATCCCAAACGGTGAGGCAAAAAAAGTAATTACAGCAACAGGTGAGTATGAAGCTGATATAGTAGTTGGAAGCGCGGATTACAACCACATTGATCAAGACATACTATCAAGTAAGCACCAAAACTATTCAGAAAAATATTGGGATAGTCGCACAATGGCTCCTTCTTCTCTACTATTCTATCTAGGTGTAGATAAAAAGCTAGATGGTTTACTTCATCATAATTTATTTTTCGATGAAGATTTCAAACAGCACGCTTATGAGATCTACGAATCTCCAGAGTGGCCTTCTAAGCCATTATTCTATGTATGTTGTACTTCAAAAACAGATGAGACAGCAGCACCAGAAGGTTCTGAAAATGTGTTTGTTCTAATTCCTTTAGCACCTGGTTTAGAAGATACGGAAGAGCTAAGAGAAAAGTACTATAATATAGTAATGGAAAGATTAGAGAAATTAACAAACCAATCTGTCCGAGAACACGTAGTTTATAAAAGAAGCTATGCGCACAAAGATTTTAAAAAAGACTACAATGCTTTCAAAGGAAATGCTTACGGTCTAGCAAATACGCTTCGCCAAACGGCAATCCTGAAACCAGCATTAAAAAGTAAGAAAGTGAAAAATCTTTATTACACAGGACAGTTAACTGTTCCTGGGCCAGGAGTTCCACCGTCACTTATATCAGGTCAAGTAGTTGCGAATGAAATATATAAAGACACACACAAGCTACTTTAACTAATAACTATAAGGGCTGCTTCAGGCATTTAATTAATAGAACACGATTTCAGAATTAATAAAATCATGCAAACGATGAAACAATTATATGATAAAACTTGCGAGGAATGTAGTCAATTGATTACAAATCGCTACAGTACCTCTTTTTCAATGGGTATTAAGGTGTTTGATAAAAATCTTCGTGGACCTATTTATGCAATATATGGTTTTGTACGTTTCGCAGATGAAATCGTTGATACGTTTCATGATTATCCAAAAGCTGAACTTCTTTCAAAATTTAAAGAGGATACTTACACAGCTATTGAACAGGGTATCAGTCTCAATCCTGTATTGCACTCCTTTCAACATGTTGTTAATAAATACAAAATAGACCATGAGTTAATTGATGCATTTCTACATAGCATGGAAATGGACTTATATTTTCATACCTATGAAGACAGTAAGTACAAGGAGTACATTTATGGTTCAGCAGAAGTAGTCGGCTTAATGTGTTTAAAGGTATTTGTAGAGGGAGATAAAAAACGATATGATGAACTCAAAGAGCCAGCTAAGGCATTAGGTTCTGCTTTTCAGAAAATCAATTTTCTTCGAGATATGGCAAGTGACTTTGATGAACGAGGGAGAGTATATTTTCCAGGAGTGGATTTCGTGAAATTCGATAATGCAACCAAAGATAAAATAGAAGAAGATATCAAAGCTGATTTCGATTACGCTTATACAGGAATAGTGGGATTACCCAAGGGGGCGAGACTAGGTGTTTACTTAGCGTATATATACTATATCAACTTATTTCAAAAAATTAAGAACTCGTCTGCGTTAAAGGTCAAGGAAGAAAGAATTAGAGTGCGAGATAGTAAAAAGGTATTATTATTATTCAGCTCTACAGTAAAACACTCATTAAACCTTTTATAAAGGAAGGAAAAGTAGAGTATAGGTCGTTTTAGCTGTCTAAAAGTACTGCATATTCATTGACTATAGTTTACTTGAAAAGGTATAAATAAAAAATAGTTCGACTATTGGCTGAATAAGCAAACAAAATTGGACTATATAGACGAACTGAAGAATAATAAATCGTAAGGAGCATTATGTGTAGATAATTTCTTTATTAAAGACATAAACTTCAAAAAATAAACTATTGAATAGCTTGGAAATTAAGATAAGTTTATTAGATTTGCACCCGCTTAGAACGCTAAGCAAATAAGGGTATTAAAAGTGAGGAATTTATTAGAGAAGCGGTTTATAAAATGTTTTAATATTTGTTAAATAATAAAACAAAAAAGACTTGCATATTAAAATAAGTTCATTACATTTGCACCCGCTTAGAAAGCTAAGCAAATGGGTATTAAAAGTAAGGAATTTATTAAAGAAGCGGTTTATAAAATGTTTTAATATTTATTAAATAATAAAACAAAAA
>CAZMEH010000852.1:0-3070 GCA_964564885.1 uncultured Saprospiraceae bacterium
TGTTTTGACTGATTTATCTGGACAAATTTTATCAATAGAAAACACATCAACCTTTACAGGTTTGACAACCATGGATTACGGAAGCTACGCAGTAAGCTATGAAACGGCAAGTGGTGCAACAGGCTTATCAATTGGTCAAAATATTCAAAATGTAAGCAGTTCTGGCTGTTTGGATTTCTCCGCTCCGTATAGTTTTAGAGTTTGTCCGTTGGGTTGTAACTATACTGGAACAAAAACGGTTACGCTAACTGAAACAAGTGGCAGCAATGCGTCAGGAGAAACAACTCGTTATGTTTTGACAAATTTATTGGAAGAAATATTGGATATTCAAACGACTCCAACTTTTAATAATTTGACAGACACTACTTATCAAGCTCGTGCTATAAGTTATGAAACGTCAAGTGGCGTAACAGGTTTGGTGGTTGGACAAAACATACAAAATATAACAAGTTCAGGTTGTTTTAATATTTCAAATTCGTATAATTTTAAAATTTGTAATACGTCAACTCCTGAAGTGTGTAATGATGGAATAGACAATGATGGTGACGGATTGATAGATTGCGCAGACCCAGACTGTGGTATTGTGGCGTCTGCCATTTTTAGTGATGAAACTTGTTCACAAGGAAATGGAAGTATAATTATTACGTTAGCAGATAATCCAAATCAAACTGCGATAGAATTTTCTATTAATGGTGGTGCAACATGGGCGTATACTACACCTGATAATGTTGGTGTATTTTTGATTAATAATTTATCTGCGAATACCTACGACTTAAGAGCAAAATGGGCTGACAATTCTTGTCCTATTATAATTAATAATGCGATTGTGATTTCGAACAATAACAATCAGACAGCTTGTAATCCAGATGTTCTCTTCCAAAAGACAATCAATGCGGATACTGTAAGAATGGAGGAAACAGTCATTTATACTTTTACAATTATTAATAATTCAGGTGGGAGTTTGAACAATGTTGCTTTTACAGATAGTTTAAACAATAACGGTTTATTCTTTTCGAACCCTTTTCAAATGACCAACGGAATGCAAATAACTGGACAGACTTTGAATACTTCAACTGCTAACTTAGTATTATATAATGTGCCGATTGGTTCTAGTTCTTTCAAATTAGCAGTGGATATACCTTCGGGTTTACCGCAATGGAGTAACTATTGTAATCAAGCGACGATTGGAAATTTAACAGTATCAAATCCAAATTTGTCAGACACGGTATCTTCGGATGATCCTACTACACCAATAGTTGGCGATCCAACCTGCGTACTTGTGAAGATCTATGAAAACTGTTGTAATGGACTTGATGACGATGCTGACGGTTTGTGTGATGAGGATGATCCGGACTGTAATTAAGAGGTTTAATATTCAGAATGGTGTAGATAGGGTATTTCACCTGCTTACTCTGAATAATTTTAATAACGCTATAAAAAATGCTCACAGAGCTTGGCTATGTTTATATTTTTTGCATTGTAGAATGAAAAATAATAGGATTTTAATCTATTTAGAAGCCTCGGGTTAGCGTTAAATAGGATAGTAGGTAATTGATTATCAATGTTTTAGTGTCTGTTGTCACGTGCTTTGGCTCGTGGGTTTGAAAAACTAGAAATTTACTCCAATATTGCGTTGTGTCAGGCTAAAGTGAGATTTTTTCTTTTTATTCTATCCACGAGCTAAAGTACGCGGCAATAGGTATTCTAATTGTTTATTTACCCTTCTGGTTTTTAGTGATTTACAATCTGATTGACGCCGATATGAAGCCTCGATGATACGTGATGACTCTTGTATCTGGTACTTAACCTTTTGCCTTTTAGGGCGGATAATTTTAAAACATATATCATTTTCAATGCTGTTGCTTAACATCAGTTAATAAGAGTTGTTTTATTCTTTTGGTTCTTCTGAACAATAAATAGGAACCTATGTTTTATTCGGCTCAAAAAACAGTCAATATCTTGTATGTTTATCAGAGTCCAACCTTTGACGAGGAAGGAACGGTGAGTTAAATGTACTGGATTTAAAAAAATAAGAAATGTACAAAAAACAAGGTGTAAAGTTTGAAAAAATTTAATAAAATGTCCGTTTTGTTGAGGTTAGTAGTCATTTCATTCAATCTAAAAGGTGTTTTATTTAAAATTGTCCATTTTCTTAATGCATATGTCCAAATTGTTAAGTGCTTATAAGTGATTTTTGTACTAGGGTACTTAACTTCAAAGCAAAGTTCTCACTAACAGATATGATACAGACATCTCCACTTACTTAATATTAATCAGTAAATCTATTAGAAAGACTAATGGTTAATCTACTTGGTTCTAATCAATTCAAATGCACCTAGCCATTTTATGCTAATCCCAGATCCAAAATGACAAATAAAACAAAAAACTATGAGAGGAAAGGAATTTATAAAATATACGTTACTATACATCATTTTATTCATCACTTATCCAATGTTTCTATTGGGTAAATCTGATGGAACAATGGGAAGTACAGCTACTTTACCAACAACACCTACAGCTTGTAATTACACAGGTTTGACTACTATCGTATTGTCTCAAACAGGCGGTAGTAATTCAGCAGGAGAAACGATAAATTATGTTTTGACTGATCTATCTGGACAAATCTTAGCAATAGAAAATACAGCAACCTTTACAGGTTTGACAACGATAGATTACGGAAGTTATGCAGTAAGCTATGAAACGGCAAGTGGCGCAACGGGCCTAACGGTTGGTCAAAATATTCAAAATGTAAGTAGTTCTGGCTGTTTAGATTTTTCTGCTCCATATAGTTTTAGAATTTGTCCCTTGGAATTACCAACACCGCCAACAGTTTGTAATTATACAGGTTTGACTACTATTGTATTATCTCAAACAGGTGGTAGTAATGCAGCAGGCGAAACGACAAAATACGTTTTGACTGATTTATCTGGACAAATCTTATCAATAGAAAATACATCAACCTTTACAGGTTTGACAAATACAGATTACGGAAGTTACGCAGTAAGCTATGAAACGTCAAGTGGCGCAACGGGCTTAACAGTTGGTCAAAATATTCAAAATGTAAGTAGTT
>CAZMEH010000853.1:0-3744 GCA_964564885.1 uncultured Saprospiraceae bacterium
ATATATGACAATACCAACAAATAATATCGATACTATTTTCTCTAAAATTTCCATTTCTCAAATTAACCACAACGTATACTGTATGGTTAGTGGCGTTTAAAAATGCTTAAATTTTCAGTTATTACAGAACTTAATTAAAAGAACTAAACTTCAAATTTAGCACTACGGAGCCATTACCTATAAACATTGTTAGCTGCTGGCTTTATTAGTTAAGCAAATCCGCCATTTGCTCCGATATTTTGTCCTGTTATCCATTTTGAATCATCATCTACAAGAAATAAGATGATTTTTGCAATGTCTTCAGGTTCGCCAATTCGATTAAAAGCAGACATTGAAGCCAAACGTTTTATAACCTCCTCATTTTTCCCTTGTTTGAAAAGTTCTGTATTAACTGGACCTGGTGAAATAGAGTTTACTGTAATTCCTTTAGTTCCTACTTCTTTCGCAAACACTCTAGTTAGCTGTTCAACTGCCGATTTAGTGGTGGAATATGTCCCGTAAGTCGGCAACATTAATCGTGTTACAGAACTCGAAAAATTTATGATCCTTCCATTATCAGCTAAAAGTGTTGATGCCTCTCTCATTGTGTTGAACACTCCCTTTACATTTACATTAAAAATTCTATCAAAATCTTCGTCCGTTGTGTCTTTGATCAATTTATAAATTGCAATTCCAGCATTATTTATCAACACATCAATTTTTTCAAACTTCTCAATGGTTTTTTGAAATAGCCTTTTTACGTCTTCCGATTTGCTAACGTCAGCTTTGATAGCAATAGCTTGTCCTCCACTTTGTGAAATTTCATTTACTACACTTTTGGCAGTTTCTTCACTGCCTGAAAAATTGACTACCACTTTTGCACCATTTTGGCAAGAGTTTTGGCAATGGTCAATCCAATACCTCTTGAAGAACCTGTTATGATTATTACTTTTCCTTTTAATTTGTTTATTTATAATTCTTTCACATTTAGGATTAAGCCATTTTTAACTGTATTAACTGCAATACATGCTTTCTCTGCAATAATCATCAATTTATTAAACATACTTTCATCTGAACAAAAGTCGTAAGATACATTTAAATCTACCTTTGAGAAACGCTTCGGAAAGTCCTCACTTAAAGTTGCTGTTATATCAATTGCCAAACCTTTAATTTCAATGTCTCTTGATTGAGCCGCTGCAAATAAATTACTACTATAGCATCCACCTATTCCTGTTAGTAGATATTTGCCACCTAATAAGCCCTTTCCTTCTCCGCCTTTTTCGATAGGACGGTCTGTTATTATTTTCAATTTGTCATTTTCCAGTTCCATAGCACTTTTAAAACATTGTTTAAGATGAATTTTTACGGTACTCATTATTTTTTAGTTTATTTGATTGTAAAAACATTTTTATTGGTATGCTTTTCGTTAAAAAAATTATCTCAACTAGCTAATATGGCTTTTCACACTTTCCAAATATTCCAAAAGAATTTCATCATCATCAAATACTTTTCTAATGCCTATAACTCCTTCAAATCAGCTTATAAGATAAATTGCAACGGTAGATGAATTGACATTTTTTCTAATTTATTTTTTTAATTTACCTTGCTCTAATACTTTTATTAACGTAGATTTCTAGTCACTTATTAAGAGTTTTCCTGAAAACTTCATCTGAACAACCGAGTTCATTAATTAAATTATTTACAGGACAACCAAGTTTTTCTCTTCTATTGAAAAGTTTTGTATTCTTTCGGTAAATACTCGGCAAAGCAAGTCAATTACGTTTTCATTTCTGTAATTGTTGAGTCGAGTAATCATGCTATTATATATTCTTTTCTCACAATATCTCTCATTACTTTCTGTCCTAATTCATGCTTACTTTTAAAATGATGATAAAACGCCCCTTTTGAAGGTCCAGTTTTTCTCATTATATCAGGAATACTTGTTTTTGAAAAACCATTTTCATAAAACAACTTGAAAGATTCTTCAATTATCAGCTGTTGAGTTAATTCTGATTTAAGTTTTTGATTCACTAGTCATAAATATACTAAATACATTCTTGTTAGTATGTTTTTCATTATTTTATTTTTCCTGCTTGCTACCAACGTTTAGTATAAGAATAGTTGCGTGTTTTAAGTACTAAAGTTAGTAAATAAATCACAGATAGAAAGTCCACGAGGACCTTCGTAAGTAAGCGATTACTAGCAATTAATTTTATACGGTGTTGTGCAACGGTTTTATCTCGCTTTTGTCAATGCCATTTTCACAGCAAGTCCAGTTAGTACAGAAGCCATAAACCATTTTTGTATTCTTAACCAAATAGGTTTTTTTGAGAACCAACTCGCCATTTTAGCAGCAGATATAACAATCAAAAAATTAACTGAAAAACTTATTATTATTTGAATAATTCCGAGTTGAAAACTTTGACCCAAAATAGAACCATATTCAGGTTTTATGAATTGAGGAAAAAATGAAAGGTAAAATATTGCCATCTTTGGATTCAAAATATTTGTCAGAAGTCCAATATTAAACAATTTAAGTGGTTTGTCCGATTTTAGGTTTTGGTCAGCGTCAAAAATTTTATTTTTTGATTTAACAGTATTATACGCTAAATATAACAAGTATCCGACTCCAAGAAATTTAACAACTAAAAAGGCATAAGGAACCGCAAAAAATATTGCAGTAAGTCCAAAAGATACCAAAAGTATATGGAATAAAAATCCACACATTACTCCCAAAAGAGAGATGATTCCTGCTTTTTTCCCTTGTGATAGTGACCGAGAAATCAAATAAATCATATTCGGTCCAGGAGAAAGCACCATAATTAAGGATGCTAATCCGAATAGTAGTAAATCATTAATTGGTATCATATTTTTGTTTTTAGTAGTTCGTTTCTGACTGTTGCACAACGTATTTGTGTATGGTTAGTTGCGTGTTTTAAGCACTAAAGTTAGCAAATAAAACACAGATAGAAAGTCCGCGAGGACTTTCGTAAATTGTCTAAAACCAAGCAATTAATTATACACGGTGTTATGTGCAGTTTTTACTTCATCAGTTCTATTATTTTGTTCAAACCGAATGCAGATAAATATATTCCAAATCCATAAATACAATGAGTTATCAGGCTTTTAAATCGTGCTATGTTTGGGTCAGGTAATTTTGAACCAGCTATTCCAATTCCAAATGATGGTTGCATTAAAAAGAATGGTGCAATTATAGTAACTAAACCAATTAATATTGCTGGCTTTAATGTTGGGTTTTCAACCCACTCCTTTCCATAAATTAAAACAAGTAAAAAAACAAAAGTTATTCCAATCGCATAGTGAGTAATCCAGCCTATTAATTTTTCATAAGGAAATGGCGTTGTATCAAATATTTTGTTGTGCCTCACTTTTCCTTTTGTTAGGTTTCCTACCCATCTTCCTAAAAACTTATAATCCAAAGATTTTATATTGAACAATTTCAATATAAATGCCCAGATATCCATTGTTAAAGTTGCTCCAATTCCGATTATTATAATTTTTATTATTGTTTGCATATTGTTTTTTTTGGTAAATATATAATATTTTTTTATTATTGCGACAAAGTCGCGTTAAATGAAAAGAAGAAAAACGGAATCAACAGATGAAATATACTCAATACTTAAAGAATCTAAATTAGCTTTAAGTCACGATATGATTCAGGAAAAAATCTCAAATAATATAGATAGGGCAACTATCTATAGAATACTTAATCGTTTTTGTAAAGATAAAATCGTTCATAAAGTC
>CAZMEH010000854.1:0-1559 GCA_964564885.1 uncultured Saprospiraceae bacterium
CTCTCTTTTCTAAAATGTACAGTAATATGGCATAAAATATACATTGATATTTTCAATCATCCATACGCTTGTATTGTTTGTAATTGTTGACAATAGCAAAGGCGCCGTAAAATTCTGAAAAACTATTTTAAGTTACTTTGATATTGTTATACCCTTGATGATTTTGTGTGCTTGGTATTTTGGAAGGAAGCAAAAAAAATCTCAGTCGAGTTAAGTAAACTTACTTAACTCGACTGAGATTGTCAATTCTTATATTTAGTTTTATTCTTAGTAATTCTCTTCGACGTGAGCTAGAAATTCCTCTAACTCCCAAGCGTCAGCTATCGAGTAATCACCAATTTTAGTTCGTCGAAGACCCGTTAAATAGCCACCGCTTCCGCAAGCTTTTCCAAAATCATAAGCCAGTGAACGAATATAAGTTCCTTTGCTACATTTGACTTCAAAATCTAAATGAGGCATTTCGATTTTAGTCAAATCAAATTGCTCAATGACTACTTTTCTTGGTTGCACCTCTACTTTGATCCCTTTTCGTGCTTTCTTGTATAATGGCTGTCCATCAACTTTGATCGCAGAAAACATCGGAGGTAGTTGATCCAGTTCGCCTAAAAAAGTTTGTCTTTGCTCTTCGATCAAAGCTGGCGTGATGTGTTCCGTTGGAAACTGCTCATCTTCCTCATGCTCCGCATCGTAAGAAACCGTCGTTGCGCCAAGTTTGATTGTACCCGCATAATCCTTCGTAAGACCTTGTAAGTCCTGTAATCGCTTGGTAAACTTACCGGTGCAGATAATCAGCAAACCCGTCGCCAAAGGGTCAAGCGTTCCTGCGTGACCAACTTTGATTTTTTTAACACCGAGTTTGTGTTTTATCTTATATCTAATCTTGTTGACTACATCAAAAGATGTCCAAGTCAATGGTTTATCTATCAATAACAACGCGCCTTTCTGAAAGTCGTAGCGTTGATTCTGCTCTACATCCATATTAATCCGTATAAAATTGCAAGAATACCTACTATGAAACAATAGATTGAAAAATAAGTCAATTTGCTACTTTTGACCAAACGTATCATCCAAACACAAGCCATCAGACCTGTAATGAACGCCGCAACAAAACCCAAACCTAATGCAGCTACATTAATCTTTTCAGGATCAAAATCACCATCCAATAGGTCTTTTGCCATCTTTCCAAATATCACTGGTACAACCATTAAAAATGAAAATCGAGCTGCTCTTTCTCTGTCAATTCCCAATAGAACCGATGTTGAAATAGTCGCACCTGAGCGAGATATACCTGGCAAAATAGCAATTGCTTGAGAAATACCAATGATAACAGCTTCTTTAAAGCCTACTTTTTTATTTGTATTTTTTGCTTTATCTGCAAAATATAATAGAATACCTGTTACTAAAAGCATTGCACCAACTAAGACAATCTGCTTGGTGAATAGGCTTTCGATTTGCTCTTCCAATAAAACACCTACTAAGACAGCAGGAATCATCGAAGCAATAATTTTTAAAGAAAACTGAAAAGCTTCATTATTTTTAAATTGAAACAATCCTTGTAT
>CAZMEH010000855.1:0-1936 GCA_964564885.1 uncultured Saprospiraceae bacterium
ATTTTAGCTTAAAGTATTTTTTTACAGCATTTTGTATGCCTGCCTACTGCTACTTAAATACTGCCAACTACTTACTAATATTATTCATTAAAATCTCACACTAAACTAAGAAGTGAAAGTAAAACAGGCAAATAATTTTACTTTTCCATTTTCTTTACCATAAAACTCCTTCTGTAAAAAAAATAAAATTATCCAATACAAATTTCGATAAGAAAGTTATGTCGAGCGTAAACTCCCTGTACTTTTCAATTTCCGATATATACTATTTGAAGTGAACCAAATATTAAAATTATTGAACTCCATAATAAAATTATTACCCTCAACATCATTGATATTTGTACTTATAGATTTTAACAAGATGTCGGCAAGCACTGATATCATAAACGAAATTATTATGAAAATTTTAAAAGAAGTAAGTATAAACGCTCCGGCAGAAAAGGTTTGGAATATCGTAGGACATAATTTTGCCAAAATTGGAAACTGGGATGGTTCAGTTTCAAGCTCAGTAATAAACAATGATTTTCCCAAAGTAAATGATTCTCCATATGGAGGAAGAGTATGCGAAACGAGTTTTGGTACGATAAAAGAGACGTTTACTGCTTATGATGAAACGGGCATGACTTTTAGTTTCCAGGGTGACATCACATCGAAGCTATTTAGTAATGTGATTAACACGGTAACTGTTATTGCAGTAAACGAAAACACATCAAGAATAATAGCATCACCAAATGTAGATTTAACCTTTCTTGGGAAAGTTATAAGTCCTTTAATCAAAGTAGGTTTAGGTAGTGCAATAAATAAGGGATTAGAAGATTTGAAATATTATGCTGAAAACAACAAAATTTCACCACGAAAACTTGCGGCTCAAAAACAACAATAGAATATAGAGAGGAATGTTATTGCATTAAGTGTCTCAAGAAGCCTGAAGCCTTTAGGCTTTATTCATCCTCACTCGATCCGATATTTTATATTAACACTGCCTTGAGATTAACAGGTTATCGTAAAATTAAAATTGAAGATCAGTGAGAAGGCATCTAAGGCATCTTTGAGTGCTTAGTTCTATATTCTCTAGGTGAAACAGACCGTTCTTTTTTAAAGGTCGAACTGAAATGAGATAGTGATTCAAACCCACAGTCCCAACATATCTCTCCAATCGACAGATTACCTGAAGAAAGCAAATCAGCTGCTCTAGCAATTTTCTTACTTCTAAAATATGCCGCAGGTGTAGAGTCAAAGTGTTTCTTAAATAATCTTTTGAAGCTTGATACACTTTTATTTGTGAGATGTGCCAATTCTTCAATGCTAAGATTGTCGTATAAATTAGATTCGATAACTTTTTCAAAATCAAATATTTCTTTGTGACGAATTGTTCCAAGAAGATACAGTACCTCCTCGTCACCCTCATTAGTTAAAATTGTCACAAGCTCTTGAAGTTTTATTGCAATCAAGGTGTCGCTAACATTTACATCCGAACAAAAATATGGTCTCATTGAATCCACAAAGGTGTTGATAAGATGGTTTGACCCTAAGTCCACAAACGATTTAGATGGTCCACTTGAAAGAGCCGAGTGAAGAAAGTCTGTATTCATTCCCTTGAATGCTTCACTAATAATATCAGGATTTAAATGAAATACAATACCTGAAAGTTTTTTACTTTCCTTTCCTCCTTTGACTCTCGTTACATACTTCCCACATTTAGCTAAAACCGTATGGTATCTATCAATAGTTACACGGTTTATAGGAGAAGTCATTTCTTGACTTCCATCATCAATAAATGTAAGGCACGCAGCATCCGTCATCTCAAAATTGAAACGCATCTCATCTGGCATGGAAAACTTTCTGGCAAAAACCTGTCCTTTGTAATCTAATTGGGTAAAATCCATGGTTTATTATGTTACGATATGAATAAACATACAGAATTGTTTTAATGAAAAGT
>CAZMEH010000856.1:0-2349 GCA_964564885.1 uncultured Saprospiraceae bacterium
GGTATACTTCAGCTATTTTTATTTTGGTAGCCAAAGCTACCGAAATAAAAATGTCCTGATGGCTATCGAGATCGTCTTGAAAATCAAGCATTTATCAATAGTTTTAGCATGAGTTCTTAAATAAGTTCTTTGTTTAAAAAACGAAATTCCCTTCATTTTACTCTAGCAATATGTCGGTTTTACTACTTTTCGTCATATTTTTGTCAGGAAATAAAACAAATTTGTATTTTTAATATTTGAATAATCACGCTTTCCTAAACCTCATTATAAATTAGGAAAGCATTAGAAAGTTATTCAAATACTATTTCAAACCATTTCAACATTAAATCAACCTTTATGAAAAAGAAATTTTTACTTTTCTCTTTTACATTTGTAGCCTTAGCACTTACTTTTATGAGTAACTCTGGTGGTCGAGCAACAGCAGGAGGTGGCGACAATACAGGTGCAGACTCAGGTCCTTTTTGTCAACAATGCCATTCTGGTGGTAATTTTTCACCAGCGATGACTATTGAGGTTTATGATGAAAATACAACAAATGCAGTATCAGAATATATTGCAGGAGTAATTTATGATGTGACAATGGAGGTTACGGCTGATGGAAATCAAGGTGGTTTTGGTGCACAAATGACTTGTTTAGATGGTAATAGTAATCCAATTACAAGTTTTTCTAGTCCAAGTTCTAATGCACAATTAGCTAGTTTAGGTAATGGTAGACAATATGTCGAACAAATGGGAATAAGTTCTGTCGGTACATTTACTACAAAATGGACTGCACCTATTAGCGGCACAGGCGATATTACCTTTTATGCAGGAGGTATTGCTGCTGATGGCGGAGGAAGCACTGCAAACGATGGCGCAACTAAGACAAGTTTTACATTGTCTGAAAACTTGCAGTCCTCTAATAGAGCAGAACAACAATTAGCGGTTAGTTTGAAAGTGTATCCAAACCCTGTTGAAACAGTTTTGAATATCGAAACAGTCGGTTCTACTTCTGGTCAACATACTTTAACGGTCACTAATGTTGCTGGTCAAGTAATGGTTAATCAACAACTTGATATTGACTTCGGAATGGATTTTACTCAAATTGACGTGTCAAACTTGTCGCAAGGTGTTTATAATGTAACACTTTCAAAAGATGGTAAAGTAGCTAGCACGCAGATAATTAAAAATTAGGAATTAAATTTTTTTCTAATTCTAATTAACGGATATTGAAAAGCCAATAAGGATTCTACATCCTTATTGGCTTTTTTAATATCGTTTAGGAACACCAGTTATTTAACTGGCGTTCCTTAGTCTTTTTAAAAGAGAGAAGTATGATTTATTTTTCCTCCTTTTGGAGGAATTAAGGGAGGTCAAATGTATTAATACAACGAAATCAAAATACCTCCTCTGAACACCCAAGGTGAATTTCTTGTGGAATTAACATTTAAAAGCAAATCATACATTATGGTGACATTATAAGAAAAATAGTCATTGCCTTCCTTGTATCCTCCGCCAATTAAGAAACCTGGCGCTCTAGCAAATTCTTCATAAATGAGGTTATCAAATGGATCAAGTTCATGGTAACGCAAAAAAGAATAATCCACTTCAACTTGTCCAAAAACATTGGGTAAAAGATATTGCATGACAAATGCATTGCCGCCAAAGGTATTAATGATACGTTTGCTAATGTTACTATACCTATCTCGAATATTTCTATAAGAATAGGTTAATCCAACGCCAACAATCGTCGAATTGGTCAGTCGATAACCAATAATTGGTGACACATCCAAATACCAACCATTGGCATAAGCAGGCAAAATACTTCCACCAACGACTAATCTTTCTGTAAAGGAAACTTCATTCCAATCTAGGTAATAGTCATCTTCGGTCTCTGTTGTATCTTGATAATCGTCGTCTCTAGTTTGCCCTATTACAGTGATAGAACAAAGTGAAAAGATAAAAAAACAGGCTAAACGTATTATTATATTCATATTTTTTAAGTAATGAAATGATTTGAAAAAATCATAAATGAATGTTTGACAAATCATTTCAGCAGTAATTTTTTAATAATTGATGTTACGCAGCATTATTGAAAATGACAGATATTTTAAGATTATTTATCTTTGAATGCAAAAGATTAAATAGATAACGTAATTAGTGTCTGAAATCTGTCAAAAGTAGTCGTAACCATTCCTTTTTTACTGTTTTTCGGTCTTACCGAAAATCGCCTAACTACGCCTCGTAGTTTAGCGAACTATACTCACGAGCCTGCCTGTCGTTAACTTGGCAGACAGGGCGAAGACCGAGTAATAGCAAAAAATAATGAGTGAAGGCGGAATTTGACGGCTTTTTGCTTCTTTTTAGCTG
>CAZMEH010000857.1:0-1967 GCA_964564885.1 uncultured Saprospiraceae bacterium
AAAGTGGTTTTGGTGCTATATTTTCATGGATTATAAAAAATCCATTTGCCTTATTTTATTATCTACCTATAATTGGATTCATTCCATTGGCCATTAGAGGTTACAGCGGTTCAAAAAAGGTAGAGAAGTAATAGGCCGTACCATTGAATTTAATCAACTAGGTAAAAAAATTTAAAGATTATTAGCAAAATACCACCTAGGGCAGTAGGTAGTAGGCAAAATGTGGCGTTTATTTATATTCCATTACTTAAAAACTAGTCAACCAAAGTCGATGGTACAGCTTACATTTGCTTCTTAAACATTTGATAGTATTTTCCACGTTGTTCAGCCAATTCTTCATGCGAACCTTGCTCAATGACTTCGCCTTTGTGCATAACAATAATTTGGTCAGCCATTTTTAGATTATATAATCGATGTGTAATCAAAACGAGGATTTTATCTTTTGCAAAATCTTTCAGTTTTTCAAATATTTCATATTCTGCTAAAGGGTCGATGGCACTTGTCGGCTCATCTAATACTATAATATCCGCTTTTTTATAAAACGCTCTAGCCAATGCGATTTTTTGCCATTGACCGCCACTGAGTTGATTTCCGCTCATAAAACGCAAGCCTAACATATTTTCATAAGCCAAAGGCAATTTCTGGATAAAGTCATCTGCGCCTGTATTTTGAGCAGATTGCTCGATACGTTCCATATCAAGCGGTTGATGCATATCGCTAATTTGAATATTCTCTTTCACAGACAAGAAATATTCCGCATAATCTTGAAAAATAACACTGATTTTTTGTCGAACATCACTTAATGAAATTGACTTAATATCTTTCCCATCAAAACGAATGGTGCCATCGCTAACATCATATAATCTGCAAAGTAATTTAATTAAGGTTGTTTTTCCTGAACCATTTTCACCAACAATAGCGATGACTTCACCTTTCTTAAATTCTAAATTGATATTTTTTAATATATCGTGTTCTGACGATGGATATTTAAAACTAACATCGTGAAAAGAAATTTTTTCTTTAATTTGAGGTAAAGGCATCGGATGTTTAGCTTCTTTGACTTTGTGCTGAATATCCAGAAACTCAAAAAGATACTGTAAGAATAATCTATTTTGGTACAAGGTTGCTAAGGATTGCAAGGTTGCTTTTAAAGAAGATTGTCCTTTTTGGAACGCTTGAAAATACATTACAAAACCACCTGCCGTGATTTTTCCCAATACTGCTCGATAAGCAACAAACATATAAATCCCAATAGTTGCGACGACTTCTAATGTCTTCGCTATAATTTCCGCTTTTGATTGTTTGTCAACAATTGCCATTTTTTCTGTGTAAATTCCTTCTCGAAGTGTAGCGTATCGTTGTATAAAAGTTTTTGACACATCAAAAATGCGAACTTCTTTCACAAACTTGTCAACGGTCAACATCATATTGAGGTAGATAGATTCTCGTTCCGCTTGTGTAATTTTTTTCTCCCAATTGTAGAGTTTTTTCGCAAAATATACCTTAATGAATAATGCAGGAATAGCAGAAAGAATCAAAACAACCGCTATACTCCAATGTAACCAAATGAATAACGCCGCAATTGCAGTCAATGATAAACCATTTTGAATAATGGAAATCAAGCTATTTAAAATTTGAACGGGTTTGTGTATTCCTTGATTTTGAGCACGATGAAGTGTGTCATGATATGTTGGATCTTCATAGAATTCCAAATCAATTTCAACCGATTTCTTTTGAATCATCGAAGACATAAAGTCAGTCACTCGCTGTTGTTGTGCCGTAGAAATGTATTGAGAAATGATACCCATTATATTGATTAGTAACAATATAATGCCCATTCCGATGATTAAGAACAAGACTTGTTGGAAAGAAAACTCTGGTTGATTAGCTTGCAACGTGATTTCGTCGACAAGCTCTTTGATAAGTAGAAGATTAACTAATGGTAGCATTGACAGAATAACCAATAC
>CAZMEH010000858.1:0-2393 GCA_964564885.1 uncultured Saprospiraceae bacterium
AATGGGAAAGCAAATGGAACTAAGGTGATTATTCGTTTCGATGTAGAATAAAAAGTATTAATGGGCATCTTGTGGTTACATCCCGATTTCTCGGCGACCCGTCCGCACTAACATTTGTCGATAAACATTGGTGCGAACGGCCAAGATGCCCGTTAATATTTTTACTCCTCAATCTTCACACGAATACCTTCCGAATGCGCTGTAAATTCTGGCGCATACATACATTGAATCGTCGTCACACCATTTGAAAAATCACCTTTGAAAGTCGCACGAAGCGGATATTCAAAAACATAAGTTCCTTTTGGTAAAGACGAGAAAAAGAAGTTTGTCGCCGCATCACGAGTACTTTCATAATAGCCCAATCCGTTTTGCCATTTATATTGACTTAACACATTAATCGGCTCAAAACCACTTGCTCGCATATCTTTCATATGAACATATTCCATATTTCGGTCAACTTTCAACTCAATTCTAACCTTGATTTTATCACCAACATTGATAGGCGCATTTGCCGTAATCGGTTCTAAAACTGGCCCATCAGGTGTATTCACTTCCTTATAAAGCTTTTTCTCAATTTTCAAAGGCGTGTCCTTGAAGTGTTTCACTTGATCAAGGTCTTCAAAATATTGCCAATAGAATGCGCCCCAAGCTGGCGATTTATTCGGGTTCGCAACGGTAATATCAGCCATTGCCGTATTCACTTCTTCTGCTTTCCATTTAATTTTGAATTGACCAGTTCCAGCTTCTTTCTTGATTTGGCTTTGGTCAACTTTTTCATAACCAACCGTAATATCCAATTCTTGGTCTTCCATCAACCAATTATCGCCATTCATCAATAAAGCATAAACCGCAGCAGCTGTTGCTTTTGTCGTCTTCCAATGATTGGTTTGTTTATTTTTCAATAACCAAAGTTTCAAATCTTCGACTGCTTTTGCATCATTTGCCGCTTCACTGAACACCTCAATCATCAATGCATGTGATTCGATTGGCATTTCGTACCAATAATATCCAGCATCGTAATTCCAGTACATTCCTTTCTCTTCGTCATTTTGCGCAGACTGACGGAAACCTTCAACGATTAAATCAGAAGTAGTTGTTTCATCATTTCGATACAAAGCCAAAGCAATCAAACCACGACTATAAACCGAACGATTCATCCAATAAGTCTTCGCTTGACCTAAGAAATAATCATGAACTTTCTTCGCTTCTTTGCTCATCGGCAAGTTTTTGTAGAAACTACGAGCATACAAGAAATGAATATCCATGTAATCCAAATGATTATCTTCTAACTTGGTTTTATCATTCTTTTTAATGTATGCCTCTAACTTATTGTAACGGTCAATGATTTTATCATCAATATAACCAACTGCTTTTGCAACAACAGCATTCATTTTCTCGACACTCTGAACACCAGAAAGTGTTTTATTTACACCCAAATGGTCTAAATGTCCCATTCCTTCCACTAAATACTGCGTAATATACCAAGAGTCTTTTCCGCCTGGAAACCAAGCAAAACCACCATTTGATAGTTGTCTATCAGCGATTTTCTTAGAAGCAGTACTCAATTCCTTTTCCATTTTATTCAAATCAAAAAGCAATGCGATTTCCTTTTTGCGTTTCGCTTCGTCTTGCGCTGCAAATACCCAAGGCGTTTCTTCTAATAAGGCATATTTCAATTCTTGATTTTTGCTCAAATTAGATTCCAATCCTACAAAATCCTCATTTTTCCATGTGTCAAAAACAGCTTTTACTTTCGGATGCGAGTTCGTAACCGAAGCCGCCAAGCTATTAGAATAATAGCGACTAAACACTTGTTCTGTACATTCATATGGATATTCCATCATATACGGCAACGCTTGCACAGCGTACCAAGCAGGATTTGAAGTAAATTCTAAAGTCGCTTGATGATGTTTCAATGTTTTAGAATCATCTGCTTTGCTCATTGCTTTGAACTTAAACTCTTTGGTTTGTTCGCCACGAACGGTCATCGGCATCGTCTCCGTCAACAATACTCTGTTGGTTAAAACAGGTTTTGTATTTTCTTCTCCATCAGAAAAATTACCAGCTACGGCAATCACTCGGTAAGTAATCGCAGACAAGCCTTCGTCTGGCAAAGTCAATTTCCATGACAATGGCGCAGATTGTCCTTTCTCAGCGGTGAAAGGTAATTCCTGTTCCATTACACCTAGTTTGACATTGATTGGATTCATCGTTAAAGCGTCGAATAATTCAATTTTTGCAGTACCTGTTAAATCACCGTCAGATAAATTACTAACCTTAGCAGTTAACTCAATCACATCATTTTCACGAAAGAAACGTGGCGGATTTGGCTGAACCATCAAGTCTTTCTGTGTAATGACTGTTTTAGTAGAAAATGCTGTTTCCAACTCTTT
>CAZMEH010000859.1:0-6287 GCA_964564885.1 uncultured Saprospiraceae bacterium
TGTATTAAAAAAATAGAATATTTTACTAAGTCAAACACTTTTTTTAAACGAATGACAATCATTTAAAAGGATTTATTTGAAAAATAAATCCTTTTAAATGATTGTCATTCGTTTAAAAAAAGTGTTTGACTTAGTAAAATATTCTATTTTTTTAATACATTAATTAAGTAACTAATGTCACATAAATACGGAATAATAAAAATGGAGATAAAACTATTTCTAGGGAATTGAATATTGTATATATATGAAATTATTTAAAATAACTATGTTTTAAGCAATATTATGAAGTTTTAGTGCGTCATAACTTAGCGAAACCCTTTTCTCTTCATTAAAAAAATTAGATATGAAATTTCATCAAATTATTATAAGTTTAGTCACAATAATTATACTGTCTAGTTGTGGGTATTCGGGTGCAATAGGAGGCAACTCGTCATCAAAAAAACGGGCTTCTTCTACTTCAAAAATATACTTTGAGGATACTAAAATGGAGAAAATACAAGGTTTAGCGGTAGAGGAAGTAAAACCAATTTTTATTGATTTTTACACAGATTGGTGTGCGCCATGTAAATGGTTGGAAAAAGATGCCTTCGAAACAGAGCTTGCGGCAAGCTATTTTAATAAAAATTTGGTTAATAAAAAAGTAAATGCAGAGAAAGGTGAAGGCATAGAACTGGCACAACAGCATAGTGTTAGAGCTTATCCTACCATGATTTTTTTACGTCCAAATGGTCAAGAGATCTCTCGTCATGTAGGAATGACAACGGCTTCCAATTTAGTTTCTATGGCAAAAAAAGCAGTGCAGTTACTGGAAGCTGAACGGAAAGCGGCGGAAGCAAAGAAGAAAAAGTAAATTGTTATATATTAATAAAGAACCATCTACTTTTTTTGATTAAAAATAAAACGATGTCAGTTTAAAAAACCGACATCATTTAGTTTATACTAATTTGAGCAGTAAAAAGCCTGCTTCTACGCTACTTCCTTCAGCAGCATAAATTTCTTCAACAACGCCATCTTCCGACGCTTCAATAGTGTTTTCCATTTTCATAGAAGATAAGATTACTAATCGATCGCCCGCTTTGACCGCTTGACCAACTTCGACTAATATTTTAATGATTTGTGATGGCATCGGTGCTTCATAACCGCCTTTGACCTTTTCAGCTACTTTGATTGGAAAACGTTCTTTTTCGGCTAAATGAATATTGCCAAAATCTTCATTGTGAACAAAGTAATCACGGTTATTTTGTGCTAAATGAAAATGATATTGCAAACCATCAATGTCTAATCTTAGGTCATTATTTTTTACTTTAATCAGTTGAACAGTATATTCATTATCATGAATCAAAAACTTAAACTGTTCTTTTTGAAAACGATATTTGACGGTTAATTCAGTTTCGCCAATGAGGTACGTTTCCTTTTGATAATCATAAAAACTATTACGCCAGCCTGACGGCATAGATTTGAGCAGCGTTCTTTTTTGCTCTCTTTTATGCCAAGCACTTAGACAAGCGGCTATTCCTGCGAATGCATAATTTTCATCGCTTTTCTGCGCAATGGCGTTGAGGTCAACTTTATCTTGAATAAAATGCGTGTTATAATTTCCCGTTTGAAAATCACCATTTTCAGCCAAATGCAAGAGAAAATCTTGATTGGTGGTCATTCCTAAACAAACCAAATTGCGTAACGTGTATTGTAGTTTTCGATGCGCCGCACGTCTTGTTTCATCCCAAACGATGATTTTTGCAATCATCGGGTCATAGAAAATAGAAATTTCAGAACCGCTTTCGATAGCCGTTTCAACACGCAAGCCATCAACATTTGGAATCTCAAAACGCTGAATTGTTCCAGTTACAGGCAAAAAATCATTGCTCGCATCTTCGGCATACAAACGTACCTCAATGGCGTAACCTTTACTTTTTACATCAGATTGAGTGATAGAAAGCGGTAAACCTTGTGCCGATTCTATTTGCATTTGCACTAAATCCAAGCCAGTAACTTCTTCTGTCACAGGATGCTCGACTTGCAAGCGAGTATTGACTTCTAAAAAATAAAAATCTTTCGTCTTATCATCAAAAATAAACTCTACCGTTCCTGCATTGTCATAATTTAACGCCTTCGCAGCATTCACCGCAGCACTTCCCATTGCTTCACGCAAATCAGCATCCAAAACAGGCGACGGACTTTCTTCCATTACCTTTTGATAACGACGCTGTATCGAGCATTCTCTTTCCAGAATATGAATCGCATTACCGTGTTTGTCTCCGAAGATTTGAAATTCGATATGTCGTCCCGACGCAATGTATTTTTCAACAATCAATTCATCATCACCAAAAGCATTCTTTGATTCTCGCTTAGCTGATTGAATGGCATTTTCAACTTCTGACGCTTCCTGAACAATACGCATTCCTTTTCCGCCGCCTCCTGCTGTTGCTTTTAACAATACAGGAAAACCCATTTTAATCGCTTCCGATTTGAGCTTTTCCACGCTTTGGTCAGTGCCTTGATAACCAGGAACAACAGGAACGCCATGAAATTGCATCAATGTTTTTGCTTTGGATTTAGAACCCATCGCATCAATTGCCAAAGGGTTTGGTCCAATGAAAATGATGCTTTCCACTTCACAGCGTTTCGCAAAATGAACATTCTCCGAAAGAAAACCATAACCAGGATGGATCGCATCCGCGTTGCATTTCTGAGCTGTTGCAATGATTTTATCTTGGTCAAGATAAGAAGCCGCTGGACTACTTTCGCCAATAAAAACGGCAATATCCGCTTGCGCTACAAATGGTGCATTTCTGTCTGCTTCTGAAAAAACAGCGATACTTTTAATGCCCATTTTACGGCAAGTCCGAATTATTCTTGATGCTATTTCGCCACGATTAGCAATCAAAACAGAATTTATATTTTTCATTTATATCATTAAACAAGTCAAAGACTTGTGAATATTTTATAATGATCGCTGCTATATTTTATAGCCTGCGAATATTTGATGGCGGTTTTTGTATGACCACAATTCATAACCAGCAGATTTATTTGACCTTGTTCCGTATCAGAAAACCAATCACCAGTTACTATTTACCAATCACCTCTTTTTTAATGTCGCCAAACGCCATAGGCATCTGCGCCTTTAATCGGTTGATTGTATAAAATTGCCATGCAAAAACCTAAATAATTTCTGGTTTCTCTTGGATCAATAACGCCATCGTCCCAAAGTTCAGACGTCGAATGCCAAGCAGATGATTTTTTATCCGCTTCTGCCATCAGCATCATTTTCATCATTTGACCTTGTGCTTCATCGTATGGAACGCCAAGTGATTTTGCAGAGCCACGCTGAACAATTTCCATGACGCCAGCGAGTTGTTCCGAACCCATTACGCCAATTTTAGCATTTGGATAAGTCAACAAAAACCTTGGATCGTAGGAACGTCCATTCATACCATAATTACCCGCACCATAAGAATTACTAACCATCAAAGTCACCGATGGTACTTCGCTATTTGAAACGGCATTGATGAGTTTTGCTCCATTTTTAATAATTCCGCCTTCTTCGTATTTCTTCCCAACCATGTAGCCCGTTGTGTTTTGAAGAAAGAGCAATGGAATATTATTTTTATTAGATAACTGTATAAATTGAGCTGCTTTATTGGCTGATTCAGAGAAAATCACACCATTATTTCCTATAATTCCGACTTTATAACCGTGTATTTTTGCCCAGCCCGTGACCATTGTATTTCCGTATTCTGCTTTGAATTCAGAAAATTCAGAACCATCAACGATTCGCATAATCAGTTCTCGAATATCAAAAGGCGTTTTGACATTTGGCGGAACAACGCCTAGGATTTCCTCTGGACTATATTTTGGTGGTTTGACAGGTTCGGTTGGCGTGAAATGCGGTTTATCAATAGCAATGATTTCCATGATTTCACGAGCAATGCGGATTCCGTCGAGTTCGTCTTCCGCTAAATAATCCGATACGCCAGAAACACGGCTGTGCATTTCTGCGCCACCGAGTTCTTCATCCGTTGCAATTTCATTCGTTGCCATTTTTACCAACGGCGGACCAGCTAGGAAAACTTTTGCTTTTTGTTTTTGAAAAACTGAAAAATCAGACATGCCGGGTACATACGCACCGCCTGCCGTTGCATTTCCAAAAACGACTGAAATCGTCGGTAAACCCATTTTTGAGCGTCGAGTAATTTCCCTGAAACTCTCGCCTCCATAATTGAAAATTCTAGCTTGATCTGGCAAATTTGCGCCGCCACTTTCTACTAGCGTGATACTTGGCAAACGATTCTCCCGAGCGATTTGTCCAACTCGCAATCCTTTAAAAACAGTTGCATAATCCACAGAACCGCCTTTTCGAGTACCGACATTTGAACTAATCAAACATAGTTTTCCTGCGACTAATCCGATTCCAGAAACATTTGTACCGCCAGCACCAAAACCGCCTTTCGTTTGCATTCCTGCTAATGGCAATAGTTCGAAAAATGGACTGTCTTTATCTAAAAGTAGTTCAATTCGTTCTCTAGCTAGGAATTTTCCACGCTTTCTAGCCCGAGCCAAATGCTTTTCCTTTCCTTCAAATCGACTGGATTGCATATGCTTTTCTAGCTCTTCTAGCAGTTCAGCATGTGCTGTTTCGTTTGCTTTGAATTGAGAACTGTTGGTATTTATTTTTGATGTTAATGTTTGCATTAAGTGATATTTCTGAGTTTAATTTTAATATCTATTGCCACGTGCTTTAGCTCGTGGATTAAAACAATAGATATAACTGGGCTTTAGCCCAACATAGCGAAATATTAGGCTAAAGCCAAAATGTTTTTTTATTCATAATACACGAGCTAAAGCACGTGGTAATAGATATAAAATAATCACAATCACTGGCTTAAATTTATTATTCTAAATCTTTAAACTTTTGAAAACCATATTTCAGAATAAAATCATTGTATTCGTCTTCAAAGGTTTTCTTTTTATGATGTTCTTCTTGATTGTAAATATACTGTCTAACCTTATCCACCATTGAATGGCTAATAGAAACAGCAAAATATTCCTCTTGCCATTTAAATTTTGGTGTAATTAATTTTTCTTTATTAATCCAATGTGTACATTCACCTTTTATAAGTCTTACATTATTTGCAATCGTTTGATTGGCTTTTAGAGCCATTAAACAATGAACATGGTCATAATACCCATTGATACAATCCAAGTAAATATCTTTGCTTTTGGCATTTTGTTTCATATGTTGCCATACTTTTTTTCTTAATTCTGTTCCTTTTAAAAATTGCTGTCTATCTTTTGTTGACCAAACTAAGTGTATCCAAATTTTTAAATAGGGCATAGTTTTTTGCTTTAAATGTTTAATGAATTAAGAGTTTTGTTAATATCTATTGCCACGTGCTTTAGCTCGTGGACTTGATATAAAAATATTGCGGCTTTAGCCAGACATTATGCTATGTTGGGCTAAAGCCCGATTATCTCTATTATTTTAATCCACGAGCTAAAGCACGTGGCAATAGATATTAATCTTACAGGTCAAAAGTTCAAAATGACTAACCAACGATATAATTAACCATCAAAAGAAAACACCTTCTAATTTTACTTTGAATGGCTTTCCAATACTTTTGTAAAAATCTTCTCCAAAGTGTTCTTTGAATGATTGAATGCCTTTTTGAGTAAAATGTGGTAATATCAAACTCCAAACAACTTTCCTGTTTTCTTCTGGATTTTCAACTTTTCGGATGGCTTGTTGTGGCATCCAAAAGAGAGAAATTATCCAGATTGTCAAAGATAAATGATGATAAGCACCATCAAATGGTTCTGGCTTGATATTACCTAATTGCATCGCAAAAGCAATAGATTCTTCGTGGTCTTTGATGGAAGACAAAGAGAATTGTCTAAATTTTTCTTCCATTATCGGATGCTTCATGACGTGTAGGTCATTGAAAATAAAAGCATAATCCTGTTGAAGTTGAAGATACATTTTCGTTTCGTTGTCCAAATTTTCAAACGATGGGAAATCTCTACGCTTCTTTTGATCAATTTCTTTTTTTTGCCACATTTCATCAGCAATGACAGCTAACAAATCATTTTTTGTATTAAAATGATAAGTCAGGTTTCCTCTGCTAATATTCATTTTTTGAGCAATTTCATGTAAAGAAATTGCACCAAATCCATGTTCATTGAAAAGTTCAGTGGCTGTTGCTATAATATTTTGACGTGTATTCTTTTTCATTGTGACAATAAATATAATTATTTTTAGTCAGTATCGCCTAATTTTAATTTTAAAACTT
>CAZMEH010000860.1:0-1999 GCA_964564885.1 uncultured Saprospiraceae bacterium
ATAAAATATAAACCGAATAAAAAAAGTCGATACAGAATTACGCTGTATCGACTTTTCAATCATTGATTTTCTTTATTCAAAGAAACAATTTAATCCCGAATACCACCACAGGTTTCAATACCAGTATAAGTTTCAACCCAATCAGACTAAACACATTTTTCAGAATCGTCACAAGCTGTAAAAGATAGTATCAAGGCTATAAAAGAGATAATTGTCTCAATCATACTTCAATTTTTTGGCTTTCAGAAACTTATAAATATCACATTTAGAATTGCTATCGATTTTATTATCAACAGAAGAGTTAATTCTCTTATTTTTTAATAAATTTCTCTAAACCTTTGATGATTGCTTTTTCAAAGAGCTTTGGAAAAAAGCGTTTAATGAAATAGTATTTTCTAGCTTCTTTTGGTAGAATAATTTGATGTTTCCCTTTTCCAGCTTTCGTTAAAATTTCAAGCGCAACCGTTGATGCTTCCAAATTAGAATCATCAATCAATTTTTGAGCAATAGCGCCATCACCGCCAATGGTTCTAGCATTTTTCATAATATTAGTTTTAAAGAAAGTCGGCATGACTACCGAAACACCAACATTATATAAGGTCAATTCATATTTTAAAACCTCTGAAAGAGAAATCACTGCCGCTTTTGTTACACTATATGCGCCCATATTTGGTGCATTTGCAAAACCTGCTGCGCTGGCTATATTTATAATGTGTCCGCTTTTTTGTTTTTGAAATTCTTTAACAAAAAAGAAATTACCATTGACTACGCCCATCAGATTAATTCCAACCATCCAATCCCAATTTTCTAATGAATATTGTTCAAATGGACCGCCTCCACCAACGCCAGCATTATTAATTAGTAAATCAATTCCTTGATTATTTAATAGAAAGTCTTCTGATATTTTGGCATAAGCAGCTCTATCCCTTACGTCAAAAACATAAGGAAAAGCCTGTCCACCGAGTTTTTCGATTTCGGCTTTGGTGACTAAAAGCGGTGCTTCGTTGACATCTGTGATGCCGATTGTCCAGCCCTCTTTGGCCAGTTGGTAAGAAAATGCCTGTCCTAATCCAGATCCAGCGCCTGTAATAAATGCTCTTTTCTTAGGAAAAGCCGTTGTAAGGTGTAACATTATTTTAATTTAATTGGTTCTCTAATTGGTTTTAGCGAAATTAGTGAATAAATACAAAATTAAATGAAAAAAAATATTTTACTTGGTTGCTTAGGTATCATCACTCTAGGTTGCATTTCTTCTGTGGAGAAATCAGATACAGCGAAAGATATTCCTAAAAATGATTATAAAAAATACTGCGCAAGCTGTCATGGCGATGAAATGAAAACGTTCATTAATAGAAAATGGCGTTACGGAAATTCATGGAACGAGGTGTTCAATTCTATTAAATTTGGAAATGACAATGATGGAATGCCAGCGTATAAAGAGGTTTTGTCGGATAAAAATATTCGAGAATTAACCGACTATATCTTGAAAAGTATGGAGAGCAAGACTAAAAATGAGTTCAAAGAACCCGTAAACCTTGCAGGATTAATCAAATCAGAAGAGCAAAAATTTCGATTAGATACCGTTGTAACAGGCTTGTCTATACCTTGGGGCATGGCTTTTTTACCTGACGGCAGGATGCTAATCACTGAGCGTGATGGTGAATTATATTCATTTAAAAACAAAAAACTGACCCTAATCGAAGGTATTCCCGTAGTCAAGGCAAGAGGGCAAGGCGGATTATTAGATGTTGAAATTCATCCAAATTTTAAAAAGAATAACTATATCTATTTGTCTTATTCTAAACCAAATGAAAGCGGTGACAAAGCGACAACTGCCGTAATACGTGCAAAATTAAAAGGAAATAGACTGACGAAACAAGAAGTTATTTTTGAAGCGTTACCTTACTCAAGTACTCGACATCATTATGGTTCAAGATTGGAATTTGATAATGATGGTTATCTATTTGTAACGGTTGGCGATAGAGGAAACCGGGAGGAA
>CAZMEH010000861.1:0-2178 GCA_964564885.1 uncultured Saprospiraceae bacterium
CATTACCTGTGTGATTAATCTTTGATTAATAGTATTATTTTTTGATTTGGAAATTGCTCCTTGATGTAATCATAAGCAGCCTTGACATTTTTACCTTCGTGAAAACCAACCGTTGTTTGCAATCCTGTAGATTTGCCACTTCCCATAAAATCAACGAGCAAACAAGAAAAGCCCATGTTATTAAATTGCTCGCTATAAGTCAATAAACTCGATTTTTCGCCAGTATAACCATGAAACAAAATCACAATTCCTTTAGCTGATTTTGTCGATGGTGTGAGCCAACAATCTAATGTTTCATTACTTTGTATTTTGATTTTTTTGTATGTTCCTTTTGGTTTTGTAGCGTTTTTAGGTTTATGATTTGGAACGCCAAGTAGTAGCAGTTTTACTTTTTTTAAAAATGATAAATCTTCTGGTTTAATCCTTTCTGCGGTTTCTTGTTCTTTTATTTCGATAAAATGCGTAAACCGATAGGCGTGATTATATGCGATAATATTGATGGAAATTATAAAAAGGAAAGTTAGCCACAAAGCCCGTTTTTTTAATTTTTTGGTATTAAATTTCATTAGGAATATTAAGGGTCGGACGCCTCAAAGGCGTCCGACCCTTGAACCTGTAAAAATAATTCGTAATTTTTAATTCAAAAAACTTATCCGCCAATCGTTGCCATTGACTCGGAAACTGGAAAACTAAAACTACGTCTTTTTTCGGCTTCAAAACCATCCTTTGCTCTATTGCCAATAGCATCCAAAAGCGTATCTTTTAGCTGTTCATCAGATGCGCCAGAACGCATTAAATCTCTAATATTGAAAACGCCATCATCATACAAACAGGTTTTTAGCAAACCTTGAGGCGTTAAGCGAATACGATTGCAAGTGCCGCAGAACAAACGACTATAAGCCGCAATAATACCAACAGTTCCTTGATAACCTGGAATTTGATAATTGAAAGAAGTTGAAGTTGCTTCGTATTGTAGTTTTTGAATATTCGGATAATGGGATTCGATATGACTTAGAATCGTTGGAAAAGTCCAAGGCTCATTATATTCATGTTCGCCAGTGCCGTTGAACGGCATTTCTTCGATAAAACGAACATCAATCGGCGCATCTTTAGCCAATTTAATCAATGGAACAATATCATCCGTATTTCGACCAGCCATCACGACAGCGTTAATTTTTGTTTTGATATTGTGCGCAATCAGTTGGTCAAGCGTTTCCATTACGTCTTTGAAAGCGTTTCGGCGGGTAATATCAAAAAATCGTTGCTCATCTAAAGTATCTAAACTTAGATTAATTGAATTAATACCAATCGCTTTTAAGTCTGGAACAAGGTTTTTGGTAAGCGTTCCGTTTGTGGTAATATTCAAGGTGGTAATGCCGTCAATATTCATCAAACGTTCCAGAAATCCCATCATGCCTTTTCTTAAAAAAGGTTCTCCGCCAGTGATACGGACTTTTTCGATACCCAATTTTGCCATCATTCGGACAACTCGCTCCATCTCTTCATAACTCATCAATTCTTTACGAGGAACGTAGTTAATGCCTTCTTCTGGCATACAATAGAAGCAACGCAAATTGCATCTATCTGTAACTGCTAACCGTAAATAATTCATTTTTCGTCCGTGATTATCGTATATCATCTTGTTTTCTTTTTAGTTTTGACTAAAGTAAGAAAAAAGGAACAGCAGAACAATTGAACAGTCGAACAATGGAACAATTGAAGTATTTAAATAATTACTTGAATCTATTTTCAACATAATCTAAAATGGCTTCAATTTCTTCATCTGTCAACTCTGGAAATGAAGTCATAACAGATTTATCATATTCATTGAAAAGAGCAACGGCATATTCGTCTTTTGATACAATAACCTTTTGCGAATTTCTAATAAAAGCATAAAGTAATTCATCACTTTCCCAACGGTCGGTGACACCTCCGAGTGCTGGGCCAGTTAATCTTGATTTCATATTTTTGTTATGACATGAAGCGCAATTGTTTTTGAATAATGCTGCGCCATCAGCTGATGAATTTTGAACATAAGGTTCTCTGCCATCGTCTAAATAAACAACGGCGCACTCGCCTTGAATTCCTGTAGAATTAATTCTCGAATAAGTTAAAATGAAAGCCATTAAGAATAGGAGAGTAGCGACTATTAATAGTTTTAGTTGATAGTAAAGTTGG
>CAZMEH010000862.1:0-1803 GCA_964564885.1 uncultured Saprospiraceae bacterium
ATTCTTGTGAATAAAGACTAGTAATCAACCATTAAAATAGTGATAGACAAAAATATATTAAAAGCTGACTTTATAAATAGCAACAAAGAAGATTACTTTGATGCGATTAAAAAATTGTATAGACCAGTGCCTGTATTTCCGTTTTTGTCAGAAAATGAGATTGAAGGAGCAGTAAAAGCACTTATTGATCCAAAGGCTTTTGATCTAGAAATTAAAGAATTACAAGAAAAATCAAAAGGCAATAAATCAACTATTGCAAATTCTAATTTTATTATTTGTCTGGTCAAATGGAATGAATATCCAGAGTTGATTAAATTATTGACCATCATTAGAGAATGGGCTTTCAGAAATGACGGCGGAGGTGTAGGAAGTATTGATTATGATGAGTTTGACTTGAGACCAGAAATGGAGCAATTAATCATTATCGATCCGTCTTATGAAGAAATAAAAGGTGCGATCGTTGGTGGATATAGATATGTGATTCACAATCGAGATACTTACACCAAAGGTCCGATGGGTGCGCACTTTCAATTTAGTGAAAAATGGTTGATGCAAACTTGGGTAGAGTTGGGGCGCTCTTTCATCAATCCATATTTTCAAATCAGAAACAAACGCAAATCTTTTGATTACGTTATTCATGGACTTGGTTATATTATAGCTAAAAACCCACATGCAGAAGGTCTTTTTGGAAAGGTAACTATCTATTCTGTGTACGAAGAACAAGGCGCAGACCGATTTTTCTTGAATGTTGGAAAGAACTATTTTACACAAACGGATGATATTTGGGTCAACGAAGAGGAACGAATAGAAGCAAGTGAATTTACACCTGCTCAAAAAGAATTGTTAGATAAGGGCGCATTCAAAGGGTTGTTTTATATCCTTAAAAATGACTTTCATGTAAATCTGGCTTCTATTATGGCAATTTATAATCGAATGACTGATTTTCATAAGATTCTATATTATGGTGCATTTAGACATTATAAATTTGGAAATACAATGGAAGTCGGAATTGCAGTGAAACAAAGCGATTTGTATGAAGTTATAAAAGAGAAATTTATGGATCCTTACAGGGATTAAAGATTAAAACTTGTTTTGAACAATTAAAAATTAAGGACTAATATATCGTAAAAGATAGGTTAGTCCTTAATTTTTTTAAAGATGTATACCATATATGAATACACTCAAAATATTGAAAAATCTATTTTATTATAGGATTCTGACTCGATTTTCCTTGTTTTAACAAGTTCAATACCATGATGTAATTTTACACCATTTACTTCTAATTATTTAATTTTTAGTATTGGGTGCGAAACCTAAATTATAACGGAGTTTAATTATATTTCACTTCAAGCCCTTTTTCAAATTTAGCACCTTTTGCCTTTGGGAATCTTGCTTTAACTACTTTTTGAAGATAATCATTCAAAGCATCAGTATCTTTAAAGTTACCTAAATAATAAGTAATACTATTCATCGTATTATTTTTGAACATCAAACCTCCAAAAGCCTTAAATAATGGATCATTCAAGTCAAGTGATTTATTAAAAACGGTCATGAGTTCAATTTTATAGTCGCTATAATCAACAAGTGGTTTTGGTCTTCTGATATATTCGAGCGATGTTTTATTTATAGTATTTGCATCCTTGATAGTTTCATCAGTGACGTCTTTACCTGATTTGGTGCCGCTAATCACTTCATCGAATGCGCCAGTTTTTACTTTTGTCTGTGTTGCGGTATCTTCTGTACCCGCAAACCCTTCTACTTCGTCAACCAGATCATCTAGCATTTGTCTAAGTGCTGCAACGT
>CAZMEH010000863.1:0-2937 GCA_964564885.1 uncultured Saprospiraceae bacterium
TAACGTCGCAATATCAGGTAGGTTATTTATTTCCTGCTCCCTTATTAGGACAACAATCTTTCTTATGCAAAAAAATTACATTCTATTTTTATTTCTCTTCCTATCAATTTCGGCGTTTAGCCAAGCGACTCTACGAGTCACTGCTGTTGATAAAGACACCAGAGAACCTTTGATTGCAGCAACTGTTCTAGTTGGCGAAAAAGGATTTAGTACTGATCTTGAAGGTAATGTACTGGTAGACTTAATACCACAAACTTATAAATTAACGGTTTCTTATGTAGGTTATGAAACAGTTGAACAAGAAATAGACCTTAAAGAAGGTGAAAACGTTTGGGTCGTTGAATTAAAAGGTCAAACTTTTAAAGAGATTGTACTCATTGCTGATATTGCAATGGATAGGAAAACACCAATTTCTTTCTCTAATATATCAACAAAACAAATAACAGAAGAACTTGCATCACAAGATTTACCAATGATTCTGAATGCAACTCCTGGCGTATACGCTACTCAATCGGGTGGTGGTGATGGAGATGCAAGAATTAATATTCGAGGTTTTAACCAAAGAAATATTGCTGTGATGGTGGATGGTATTCCAGTCAACGATATGGAAAACGGTTGGGTATATTGGTCAAATTGGTTTGGTTTAGATTTAGTAACACAAACCATGCAAGTCCAACGTGGACTTGGCGCATCTAAACTTGCTTTGCCTTCTGTCGGTGGTACAGTCAATATTCTTACAAAAGGAATAGGTGCAAAAAAAGGATTAAAGTTTAGACAAGAAGTTGGAAATAACGGATACTTACGTTCTACGATAGGTTTGACATCTGGTAGATTAAAAAATGGCTGGGGCATTTCAGCAGCAGCATCTTACAAAGAAGGTGATGGCTGGGTAAATGGAACTTTTACTAAAGGCTATTTTTATTATTTGCGTATAGATAAAAAAATTGATAAGCACTTATTTACGCTTTCAGGATTTGGTGCGCCACAAAAACACGGACAACGTCCTTTCAGAAACGAGATTTCTATTTTTTCTAAAGAAACAGCTACTTCTCTCGGCGTTTCGGATGAGGCTATCATTGCTGTTGATAATGCTAATCAATCAGTTGTGGACGAAAATGTATCTTTTACAGATCAAGGTATTCGCTTCAATAGCCATGTAGGTATCCTCGATGGAAAGGAAATCAATACACGTCAAAATTTTTACCATAAGCCACAATTTAATCTTCGTCATTCTTGGATTGCAAGCAAACGATTTGAACTATCTAATGTAGCTTACCTTTCAATCGGTAAAGGTGGCGGTGTTGGCCCATTATTTACTGCTACTCAAAGACGAGCAGATGGTTTCATTGATTTGGATGCAGCTTATGCAAAAAATCAACCTCAATTTTTCAATTCAACAGGACGTTCTATTGATGTGCTAAGGGCTAATATGAATGACCATTATTGGTATGGTCTACTTTCTAATGCAAAGTTCATGATCAATCCAGATCTAACACTTTCTGCTGGACTTGACCTTCGCTATTATGAAGGAAATCATTACAGCACTGTCCATGATTTAATTGGAGGTGCTTACTACGAAACACCATCAGAAACAAATTCAAGAACAGTAGCAAAAACACCGTTGTTGGAAGGAGATAAAATGAATTATGATAATACAGGTTTTGTAAATTGGATTGGAACATTCGGATTACTTGAATATTCTAAGAACCAATGGTCTGCTTTTGCAAATATTTCTGCTGCAAGGGTTGGTTATAGTTTAGAAGACTATATGAAACCTAAAATCGTTAGCTTGGTCGATACTTCATTTTTTGTCTCCTATGGAGAAGAAGTCAATCACAATGGTCAAACTTATAACTTAGAATCGGCAGAAGCACAAAATCAACGGGTTGATTGGGTTTACCAAAATAGTTTTACTATTAAAACAGGTGCATCTTATCAAGTTGATGAGCAACATAACATCTTTTTCAATGCAGGTTACCTTTCCCGTCCGATGCAATATACAAATGTCATTAGAGATAATAGATTTGTTCTTGACGCATCTCCAACTACATTTTTAAATATTAAAAATGAATTGATTACCGCTTTAGAATTAGGTTATAAGTTTGGAAGTCGCAATTTCAGTCTTAATTTCAATGGTTATTGGACAAGTTGGCTGAATAAGCCTTTGGACTCTCCTCCAACTGTTCCTTTAGTACCTGATGACCCAGAATCCGATCGTGTTCCTGTTAATGTTAGTGGAATAGCTGCTTTGCATAGAGGAATCGAACTTGATTTTGTCTATAAAATTACAGATAAACTGGAAGCACAAGGTTTAATTTCTTTAGGTGATTGGATTTGGAATTCAAGTGGTATCGTAGATTTACCTAATGATACGACGAGTTACGAATTTGACCCTACAGGTGTTCATGTTGGAGATGCAGCACAAACACAATTGGGTTTGATGATAAGATATGAACCTATCAAACGTCTTTTCTTCAAAGTTAGAACCGTTTATTTTGCTAAAAACTTTGCAGATTTTAATCCAGAGACTTTAAAAGGTGATAATGCTCGTATGGAATCTTGGCAAATGCCAAATTACTTCATAGCTAATTTCCATACAGGTTATGGCTTTAAGGTTCGAAAAACAGATGTCAGTTTCAATTTAAATATATTAAATCTATTCGATGCACTTTATATTTCTGATGGAAGAAATAACGATAGTTTTAATAATCCAAATTTTAATAATTTTGATGCAGCATCTGCTTCTGTCTTCTTCGGTCAAGGCAGACGTTGGAATGTTTCTATGCAAATTAAATTATAAAGGAAGTTGGAATAATGGAGTGTTGGAGTATTGGAAAAATGATTTTTAAACAAATATTTATTTAAAAATTATTGTAGAAATCAGGTATAATTTACAACGATTTAATGATTTTCATTCTTCCATTACTCCAACGTTCA
>CAZMEH010000864.1:0-3126 GCA_964564885.1 uncultured Saprospiraceae bacterium
AATCCAGCAATCCAGCAATCTACTGATAATAAACCAATGCTTTTTCCTTTAGTTTCCAAGTGTTGCCATCTCTGTAGACAACGCCATGAACTTGCGTTCTAATCTCCGTCGCATTAGTATTAAAGGCATTGAGTGCCTTACAAACGGGCTTTACATAAATATCATATCCGCTGATTGCCCGCTTAACGGTTTTCTTTTCGTTATAGAATTGAAACTTAGCTTCATAATTATTTATCATTTCAAAACGATAGACAGATTCTGTATCTTCAAATTTTGCAGTCCAATTTTCTACATCAAAAGAACCGTCTTTATTAGGAATGGGCATGAAAAATAGATCGGGTGGAGAATTCAATTTCTTAACTTGAATAACAGGAATTTCATTTGAAAAATTACTTTCAGTTACTTCTTCTACTGTTAAAATATCGGTGGCTGTTTTTGTCTGCAAATCTTCGAAAGGGTCTTTTTGCCATTCTTCCTCTTCATAAATATCATTAGTATCTTCATATTCATCAGCGTTTGTTTCCTCTGTTTCTAGCTGATCATCAAGTACTAAAATCAATTCTTTTTGCTTTTGCTCTACCTCATCTAGTTTTTGAGAAAGTTGTTTGATATGTTCATCAATGACCTCAAAACCAGCTTTTTCGGTTAGGTCGCTGATTTGATGGTGCATTTTGGAAATCTCGTCTTTCAAATCAATCAACGTACTTTTTTGAGTTTGAATAAGCGTTTGAAATGTGGCTATTCTCTCGGCATAAGTTTCTTTCTTTGGCTTTGAATTAAACCAGTTATTTGTGCCTTTTGCTTTAGTTTTTTGCTTCGTTTGCGGTTTTGGCTGAGTTGGTTTTGGTGCTTTTGGCTTCGGTGTTTTTATCCTCGTTAGTCTTTTATTAATTGCACCTTTATTTCGTTGATATAAGAAATACAAAGCAAAAGCTAGTAAAAGAAATCCAAAACCAAATAGAAGAAACGAGTTGCCTAAACCATTAGAAGAATATAGTTCTTCATTTGGATCAGTCGTGAAATCTGTTGGACTTTTGACTTCATTTTCTCTTGAATATGACTGTTCATCAACTATATCGTTATATTCAGATTCAACTGCTGAAAGAGGAAGTGTATCTTCAATTATGGCATCTTTCTGTTGCACATTAAGCATAAAACGCTGTCGGAGTTCTCCTTGCCAATCTGTCTTGAAACTTGGAAAAGAATTAGGATGATTTTGAGAAAAAGCGATTACTGTATTTTCTTCAAATACTCCAGTTGTTATATTATGCAGTTGCTGATTAGTTGCTTTTAAATTGTAACGTTCTTTATAATGGTCGTGAAGTAGGTTGACGATTTCAAGCGTTTTTGAAGGAACAGGTGTTAATTCTCGAAGAAATGGTCGAACTGTGTAATAGCTACAATTAACCTTAATTTCATTTTCGAATTTTTTATAATGCGGTTGACCTCTTTGCTCTTTTAAAGATAAATCAGTAAAAGAGCAAATCATTTCATCTATAATTTCATCAAACTCCACCTTAGAAAGAGTTTGACCAAATGATGAAATAACCAATAAAGTTAAAATTGTGATTGTAGAGAATAGTCGTATTAATACGTTTTTCATTGTTTTATACCATTTTTACTAGAAAATGCTCATTATTCAAGTATCCTATAAATTTCTAAAAATTAATTGACAAGTTCACTTTATTTTTAATATTAATAAGAGTAGAGACCAGAGAGAAGAGATACGTTTTATTTTTTTGAAAAACTTGATTGAAAACACAAAGCATTCTCTGTTCCCTCGTCTCTACTCTACTTTCTATTGATTAGAATTCAACAAATCGACGGCAACCAATCTATCATACCTACCGCCAGGTGGTCGATAATAAACGAAAATGTGATAATCATTTTCAGTTTCGTGCCAATCGCCTTCAATTTCACCTAGTTTTGGTTTACTGCCAGCACCTTTGACATAAGCATATTGATAATCATAATAACCTTGTTTCAAAAATACCTTTGCACGATACATCTTTCGACCTTCAATATATCGTAATTTGAATTGATCTTGAATTGCCCAATCGGTCATTTTTCCAAAAATATAAACCTCTGCATCGTCAAATGGAAGTGATTTTGTTAATGAAAAATGAACCCAAGCATAATCCGCCCTTATTCGAGAACTACCATTATCATCATCATTTTCGATAACATATTTTCCATTCAAATCATTGAAAAATGAATAATTAGTACTCGTTCGAGGCTTTTCAGTCAGTAACTCAACATGGTATTTATCAACTCTGTCTTCTATAATTCTTGCTACTCGCTCCGTTCTATATTGTAAGCTTTGCGTGTTGAAATTGCGAAATTCTTTGCCGGCAGGAAAGACAACTTTATCTTGAAAATCATAAACGAGCTGTTCTTCTCTGATAAATAATGGTTTCAAATCCTTAATAGCATTGTCCCAGCGACCATTTTGAGTGACCACGACTTTGACGTCAGTATGAGGATTTGAAATATTGATACCTTTATGATTGATGATGAAATCTATTTCCTGATGTGTCCGACCTTTACTCACAGAACCTGTTCTGGATAAACCTGCAACGATTTGCATACTTCTTTCAGCCACTTGAAACCTCCTAGTTAAAATCGGTAATTCACGATCACCATCTTCAAAAACATGCATTAGGTAATTACCAGACTTGGTGACTTTCGTATTTTGATTAGGGAAAATAAGTCGGTAGTTAATATAATTAGTTAAAGTATTAAATGAAAATTCATATTCTGTAATCACTTCCATATTGAAACCATCCAAATAATCCATCTCATTTAACTGAGATGGTTGCCAATCGGCATTGCAATGAATAATCTCATATTGATAATCTCTAACATCTTCGGTCAAGTCATCAAAAGTTAACTCCAATCGGCTACCATTATTGAGTGCAATAATCGGATAACCTAAAGGAGAATTGAGCGGATAAAAATTAACCGTATTTATATCTTCTAAATAAATAAAATCATGGTTTCTTAAAAGGTTATCATCTTTAACGTACTCATCTTGTGCATTAATAGTTGAAATATTGCAAAACAAATATGTCACAAATAGCGGAAAAAATATCTTTTTATATATCATATTAAATATGTTTATTCTCT
>CAZMEH010000865.1:0-1555 GCA_964564885.1 uncultured Saprospiraceae bacterium
AAGGTGAAAAGTAAGCTATGTTAACCTTGTCGGCTATCCCGACAGCTCGTATCGGGACAACGGTACGGGTACGATCATCCAACATACTTAAAAAAGATATGCAAAATTCGTTCATCCTCCATTTCATAATTCAAAATATCAAAACCCTTAGAAGTAAAGTAAAATAAGAATGCTTTTTCATTAATAATAGAACCCATCGGAATGGAAACCGAGCCATAAATCTCTGTTCCATTGATGAAAACATTCTTCGCAGGAGCTTCAATTTGATTGCCTTCGTATGGAATATAAAGCATCGCATCCATGAAAACAATCCCAATAAATTTGTTTAGATATTTCTTGGAAGGTGCTAAATGATAGTAATTGCCATCGGTTGATTGATAATCTTTTTTGTATGCTTTACCTAGATAACTGGAAAGCGAACTTGGAAAATCAGTTGGTGAAAAGTCCATTTTGGGATTTTCTCCATCAATCAAAATACCTGATGAACCAATTTCTGACATTTGAAAACACGGCATTCCTGTTGTCTCCATATTTATGATTGGCGTTTTGCCGTCATCCCGATAATCGAAACGACTGACTTGATATCGAACGCTACTTTTTTCGTATTTCTGGATAGAAGTTTTTAAAGTCTGTTGATTTTGTACATCGTATAACCTTAAAAGTGTTTTAGGAAACTCAATACTCAAATCAAAATCTTGAATTGTTATATCAACTTCATCTTGATTTGGCGAATATTGACCGCTTATACTTAGATTTGCTCTATTCACGCCACGACGGCAAGCCGTGAAATTCAGGCGCAAACCGTTATTCACGTCCACATAAAAACCATTGAAAATAGCTAATGTTCCTAAGATATTATTTTCATATCGTCTTACATTTCTATTGTATAATCGTCGATAATTTTCCTCAGGAATGGTGTAATACTTGGTTCGTTTAGTGGCTTTTTCAAAAGGAACATAATCTAAAAACGGAGTCATATAACCATTAGAGACCTCTTCTGGCGGACGATTACAAGCGCATTCTAATAATTCTTCGTCCAGTGTTGCTTGAATGAGTTGAACGCCATTTTCAAAATGTGCTTCGCTGACTTCGCCTTCTGCTGTCCAAGAATAAGACACGCCATGACGTTGACCGTTTTCAAAAGGAATTTGAGATTTGAGGTTGCCGTTTTCGTACCAAGCCCAAAATATGCCATCTCGCTTATTGTCGATGAGCGCAGAAGTATATTCCTTGTTTCCATTTAGATAATATCTGGTTTGAATATAATGATAAGGATTATCGTTTATCAATTCTTTGGCTTCTCTTAAATTTCCATTTGGATGATAATTAAAATAGCTCATATTTTCCGAACCGTACAATTTTACACTTTTGGTTGATATTATTCCTTTATGATACGCATAGTATTCGATTTGTCTCAATACCGCATTATCAATCCTATCTTTTGTGAGAAGACCGTCAATGTCCCATTCCTTATAAGTATCTTTTTGAACATCATTTTCGTAGAATTGAATGGTGCTTATCTGGTTGGTTTGATAGTGGTTTCGTGTCCAAAGTC
>CAZMEH010000866.1:0-2104 GCA_964564885.1 uncultured Saprospiraceae bacterium
TTCTTCTATTAATTTAAGGCGCAGTTCAATTTATGGTTTAGGCGTATTGCGTGTTTCGATGGGACATTTTTTGCAACGCATCGGTTTAGCAAATTATTCTATGTATAAGAAGATGAAATAAAAACGGAACGGCTTCGCCCTGTCTTCCGACAAGCAGGCTTCACGGTATAAATCAAGAAACTATTATATAGTATTGGTTTTAATCAACGAACATTGGTGTTTGATAGAAAAAGAATGACATCATAATCAGGTTTTTCTAAATTGTAAAAAAATCAAATACCAAAAATGAAATTTAGTTTTTCAAATTTTTTCAAAACATTACAAGCCTTTCCAGACGCAGCTCGCTTCATTAAAGAATATCGAGTATGGCATGGATTCTGGCAATATAGCTGGGTCACGGTTCTTTTATTAATAATTGGAGCTGTTTTTTCAATCAAATTTTACTCTTCTGCCCTTGATTGGTGGCAATATATGCACTTTACGCATATTGCAGAACTAGGAAGTGAAACACGTAACTTAGTTGGTAATGTTTTCCAATCTGGTCAATCCTTTTTTCTTTCTAGTGGCTTTAAATATGTGATCTTCATTTTAATGGAAATTGTGATTTTTCATAGTGTTGGGAAAACTATTGCGGTTATTAGTGACGAGGAAGACCGAAAACCAACTTTTGCCGTTTTTATGAAAGCTCAGATTAGAATGATAAGAGTGGCGATTGAATCTTGGATAAAGGAAATTCTTGCCACTATTTTGATAAGTATTGCTGTAGCAATTTTAGGATTGGAAACAATCAAACCTGTATTAATCTTTCTAGTTTCTTGTTATTTCATTGGTTTTGCAATGGTTGACAATTATAATGAACGACTTGGTATGACTATCCGAGAGAGTTTAAAATTCACTAGAGGATATATCGGTGTTGCTCTTGCGATTGGCTTAGTTGTTTACGTTATCATGTTAGTTCCTGTCATCGGTTCTTTTGCTGGACCTTTGCTAGGCGGTGTTACTGCAACTTTGGTGATGCATAAGATTTTGCAGCCTGCTACGAATGATGATTATGATTATGTTGAAGAAGAAATAGTAGTCGAATAGCGAGAATACAAACCTATAAGATTTTGAAAACCTTAGGAATGAGTTATAGGCTTAAATCGTAAATTAACCAATTAGTTCAAACTGCAATAGAGTTGCGCCAAATTCATATTTACTTTGTGGTAAAGTATTTTCAATCATTAAAAATCACAAAGTAAAATATGTCTCATCATCACCACGATTCTACAAATAATCTAAAAGTTGCTTTTTTTCTAAATTTAGGGTTTACGATTTTTGAAATCATTGGCGGCATTTATGTAAATAGTGTTGCTATCATTTCTGACGCTATTCATGACTTAGGTGACAGTTTGTCATTAGGTGCAGCATGGTGGTTAGAAAATAAATCAAAAGAAAAACCAAACGAAAAATTCTCGTTTGGTTATAGACGATTTTCATTACTCGGCGCATTAATCAATAGTATTGTTCTTATTTTGGGTTCAGCGTTTGTAATCAATGAAGCTATTCAAAGGCTTTTAGCACCTGAGCCAACTAATGCGCAAGGAATGGTCATTTTTGCTTTAATAGGCATTATCGTAAATGGTTATGCTGCTTGGAAATTGAGTGGCGGAAATTCTATAAATGAAAAAGTGATCTCTTGGCATTTACTTGAAGATGTTCTAGGCTGGGCGGTTGTTTTGATTGGTGGAATCGTTTTATTGTTTTGGGATATTCCCTTTTTAGATCCTGCCTTATGTCTTTTGATTACTATTTATATTCTTTGGAATGTAATTAAAAGGCTCAAAGAAGTGCTATTCTTGTTCTTACAAAGAACACCGAAAACCATTGATATTGAAGAATTGAAACGTAGGCTTTTAGAAACGGATGATGTTTTGAATATTAGTAATTTGCACATTTGGTCATTGGATGGCGAACATCATGTATTTACGGCTGTTTTTCAAATAAATAGCTCCATTCATATTAAAAATATTCCTAAAACAAAAACTGCAATCAAGGAAATACTCAAAGAGTATCACGTTCAACATCAAACTATTGAAACCGAGTTTGTTTAAAAGTATGATTC
>CAZMEH010000867.1:0-6249 GCA_964564885.1 uncultured Saprospiraceae bacterium
GTAGCGTTTATTTGTTTCTCATTCCTTATTCTTTTAATACGATAATCTTGCATGGTTTAGATGGTAAGCAAAGATTTATTATTTTTGTTCTTTCCTAGATTTTTCCAAGTAATAACCTTTGTATTAAACTAGAAATTAGAACCTACATTCGTAATTACTCAGTCATTCCAATAACTATCGGAACGTGAATGTATTTCCTAATTCGTAATTCTTAATTAATCATGAGCATTGTTCTAGAATTAAAAGACGCTACTATTTACCAGAAGAACACGATTATCCTTAATGATGTTAATTTATCATTGAATAAAGGTGAATTTGTATATTTAATTGGCAAAACAGGCAGCGGTAAAAGTAGTTTGCTCAAAACCTTATATGCGGAATTGCCTTTTAGATCTGGCGAAGGAATGGTTTGTGATTATGATTTACAAAAAATAACAAAAAAGGAAATCCCTTTCCTTAGACGTAAGTTAGGTATTATCTTTCAGGATTTTAAGTTATTAGAAGATAGAAATGTAGCAGATAATTTAGCATTTGTATTAAGGGCAACGGGTTGGAAAAACAAGGATAAAATTAATTTACGAATCAATGATGTGTTAGAAAGAGTTGGTTTGAAGACCAAAGCTCAAAGCATGCCGTATGAATTGTCTGGCGGCGAACAGCAACGAATTGTGATTGCTAGAGCATTGCTGAATAGTCCTGCGCTTATATTAGCAGACGAGCCAACAGGAAACCTTGATCCAGATACTTCGGATAAAGTGATCATGCTGCTTCGTGAAATTGCTCAAAAATACCAAGTGACCATATTGATGGCAACACACGATTATACTATTCTTGAGAAATTTCCTGCGAAAATCCTTCGTTGCCAAGATGGAAGAATTTTGAATGAACAGCGGTTATTATTGTAATACAAAAAGGTTTCGGATACTTCAAAAATCTAAAAACAGCATAGCTCTGACACGGTTTGTAGAGAAATATTCTAATAATATAGCGTTTTCGTGCCGAAGCTATGCTCCTAAATCCTGTTATTACAACGTTTTTTCTACAAACCGTGTCGAAGCTAACGCTCCTTTTAGATTTGTGGGCAATCGGATACTTCAAAATTATTCGATTGTTTAAACTCCTATTGAATATTATAAGTAAAATTCACCATCGGTAAGCCTGTCGGAAGGTATTCTCTAAATTGTGGATTATTAACTAAAGCCAAATCAATGGACATTTTTTCAAAAATCAAACGCACGCCATAAGAAAACGTCATATCAGGGATATTTTGCTCAGGATTCACTATAAGCCAATTTTCAGAAACTAATGCTACATGCTTTCCTATTCTTACTTTTCCGCTAACAGGAATAAAACTAGTTGCTCTGTCAAATTCATTGGTAAGCACTGGATAACCATAGCCGTAACCGCTGCTTATATTTATATTAGAATTTCCTATTGATACAAACCCATAACCTGTTCCTAATTTTTTATAATCGCCATAAATATTTGAAAATGAAACATTTACGCCTACTCTAACTAGTTTATGCACAGGATAATTTAGTGTAATTCCAGCATGATAAGCAGGCTCTTTTAAAACTAAAGAAGTGTATAATTCTGTTCCAAAATGCAACGAAATATGATTCGTAATTCCAGCATGAAAAGAATGATAAAGCAGGTTTGTTGTCTTATAATGTAATGTTCCTCCTTTCATTCCAAAACCTGTTGGCATGGTAAAATATCTGGATTGATTCAGAGAATAAATTAGGTAATCACCTCGTCTAATATTTTCACTGTTAACACGGCGCATACTTCTAATATTACTTTTCAAAACAACCACATCATAATAATTATAAACTTGAAAGGTCATTTCTGACTCTATTCTATTGCGATCAATTAAGGTTGCTGTGAATTTAGTTTTGTCTTTAGTTTTAACGTAATAATAGGTAGGAGATATGCCTAGCGGGTCATTGTAGCGGTTGCCTTTACCTACTTGCCCAAAGGAAGCAGACGTTTGAAGCAAGAAAACAGCTGAAAATAGTAATAATGTGTAGTGAAAAGGATACATATTAAGTCATTTTTATAGCGTTTTATAAAATAGACTTGTTTATAAATAATAATTGCTAATATGAGATTTAGGTTTTTGTATCAGACGAACTGCTTTTCTGAGTGCATAGCCAAGCTATGGACGAGAAAAACAGTGAAGTATGATGGAAAAGTATATTTTCATATTGTAATTTTTTATTTGTAAACAAGTCTAATAACTAAGGTTTTTCTTAAAAAGAAGATATTTCAAATTTTATATTAAAATGTTTTATTTCATTTTCAATCAAACTATAAAATTCTTTAGCATATTAAAAGTGTTATTAATGCAATATTTAAATATAAGAAAAAGTTGATGTTTGTTTAATTCATTAACAGTATTTTAATGGTTATTTTACTGTTAGACAAAAATATGTCTAAAGGTTACTCTTTCGGTTATCAATTTTTTCATTTCTGAAACTAAATAATAATCGATTCTCAGAGTAGTTATTACAAATTACAGATTGAACATTACACTATATCAACCAAAATCCCAAACTTAGGACGAAGCGTAATCAACGGATCCATTTTAACAGGATGATTTTTCACTAATTTGAAATCAAAATGCTGAATAAGCGTCGCTACAATCAATTGCATTTCCATCATTGCAAAATGATTACCGATACACATTCGAGGCCCAGCGCCAAACGGCAAATAATGATGTTTCGGACGATTTTTGATATTTTCTGGTGTAAATCTATCTGGGTTAAACTCCAACGGATTTTCCCAAACGTTTTCATTTCGATGCATCAAAAACACTTCTAATAGCACATCTTGACCTTTTGGAACCGTAAAACCATTCACTACATCTTCCTTAATCGTCTTGCGACCAATTACCCAAGCAGGCGGATACAAACGCATTCCTTCCTCAATCACTTGCTTCGTATATTGCAAATTACGCAAATCTGCAAAAGTCGGAATATGTCCATCAGGTAATGCTTCATCAGCTTCCGCTTTTAGTTTAGCAACAATTGCTGGATTTTTGCAAAGTAAATAAAATGTCCAAGCCAAAGCATTTGCCGAAGTTTCGTGACCAGCCGAAAACATCGTCACCAATTCATCACGCAATTGCAAATCGGTCATTTTTTCGCCAGTATCCGCATCTTCTACATCCATGAGCATTTGCAGCAAATCAGGTTTACTTTCGCCACTTTCCCTACGTTCATTGATAATACCATAAACCAAATCATCAAAAACTTTCAATTCTTTTTTGAAGGTTTTGTATTCACCATTGATATAATATTTCCAACGAGTCAACGGATGACGAGCCTGTTTCATGATATGCGATTGCATTTGCTCCATGCCTTCATAAATGGTATCGAGCATCTCACTTTCTTCTACCGAAAACAACGAACGAAGCACAATCGTTGCGGTCAAAGTCATCATTTCCTTAGAAAAATCAATCGTTTGACCACGTTTCGTATCCAATTCCTTGACGTATTCCTTCATCGTTCGATTCATATCGACATAAAGGTTTTCCAAATTGGTTTTATAAAAAGCAGGTTGAGCCAAACGTCTTTGCTTACGCCAATAATCGCCTTCACTTGTCACCAAACCATTTCCCAAACCCATTTTCATAAACTTATAACCATTGCTTTTAGCGTAGTTCTTTTGATTGGTTTGCAAAACATGTTTGATGAATTCAGGATTAGCCGAAGCGTACAACTGCTTCACAATCAAATCTATTTGAAACGTATCGCCATGTTTTTTATAAGCATCTTGAAGGTATTCAATCAGCGTTTTTCCATCCGCAGGGTCAGTGCTTTTGAATGGGTTTGGTCGTTTCGTCTTTGGAAATTTTGTCATAAGAAAAGTATTAATGTCCCGATAGCTATCGGGATGCCCGTTTGTGAAACATTATCTGCTATTATTTGTGCAAACGGGCAAGATGCCCGTTAATACTACAAACCAATTTGCAAACGCTGGTCACGCTTAAAACGAGCCATCGCCAATTCAATCAATTTATCCAATAATTGAGGCTGCGGAAGTCCACTTGCTGCCCAAAGTTGCGGATACATACTAATGTTAGTAAAACCAGGAATCGAATTGAGTTCATTAACAAAAATTTCTCCTTCGTCCGTTAAAAAGAAATCGACTCTTCCCATTCCCTCATGGCAAAGCGTTTTGAAAACTTTGATTGCTAAAGCTCTAATTTTATCAGAAGTCGCTTCGTCAACATGGGCAGGAATAGCGACTTTTGCACCATTTTCGTCCATATATTTTGCATCATAAGAATAAAAATCGTGGGTCGGAATGATTTCTCCCAAGATAGAAGCCTTAGGATTTTCGTTACCCAAAACAGCACATTCCACTTCTCGACCAACAATACATTCTTCTACCAAAATTCGATTATCATATTGAAAAGCATCATCTAAAGCCGCTTCAAATTCCACAGCATTGCGAACTTTAGAAACGCCAACCGAAGAACCTGTATTCGCTGGTTTCACAAATAGGGGCAATTTCAAACGCTCTACAACTTCTTCATAAGGAAATTCAGAACGGTCATGAACATGAATACCAACATAATCACAAGTTGGAATTCGGTCAGCGATGAACAATTTTTTCATCACCAATTTGTCCATTCCAACCGCTGCGCCAAGTACATCAGCGCCAACATAAGGAACATTCAAGAGCTTGAACATGCCTTGTATCGTGCCATCTTCACCGAAAGAACCGTGTAAAACTGGAAAGAAAACATCAATTTCGCCCGCTTCTACGGCATTTGTAAGACTGACGAGTTTTCCGTTATCCTCCTCATTTGGAACAATGAAAACTTCCTTTCCGAAGTTATCTTGAACCTCGTCCTTCATTTTCTCCTCGCTCTGATTCTCGAACAACATTTGATAATCATTATTCAAATGCCAATTCCCTTTTTTATCAATTCCCAATAGGACAACTTCATATTTGTCCTTATTTAATGCTTTTACCACGTTTCTCGCAGAAGCAATAGATACTTCGTGTTCCGTTGATTTTCCTCCGAAAAGTACGCCGACTTTTATTTTTTTTGCTTGCATAGAATTATCTATTCGTCTCGTATTAAATGACAAAGACACAAAATTCACAAAAGATAAATACCTCTGTGAATTCTGTGTCCTTGTGTTTCAATACTTTATCATTATGCTATTGATATATCTGAAATAATACGTTAAAAATAAACCCTATTTCCGATATATGCTAGTATAAATCTAAAATTACTTTATCTCATTCCTAACTTGATTTAGAATGAGGTAATAATAAATCTAAAATAGTATTATTCCTTCGTCTTTCCACTAAAAACATTAACTCCTTTGAACTGAGGATTACCAGAAGCACGACGATAAGCCGCAATTTGCCCCGTGTGATAAATCGCATCCGCAAGCGGACCATTCAACATATTCCAAAACGGAAACTCCGAGGATTTCTCACCTCTTTGAAAAACAATCTTCATATCTTTCATGTGTTTGCGCTTACTAGATTTTAAAAAATTACTCGCTGCTTCAAAGTTCTCCAAAGTCTTGCGACGCTTTTCGTCAAAAGTCAAACCTTCTTCTGGCGCAGGTCGGACATTTGGAATGCTACCAACGCCATTCATAATCATTTTTGACAAACTGTAAATATGTTCCAACGTTTCGCCTGTTGTGCGAGAATCATCACTCGGACGATACGCCAAATCCTCCGTTCTCAAATCTTTTGTTGACCAATAATAACGATAACCCAATCCATCAATCATTCTAGCAACGACATTTACATTATCGTAATCCTCTGGCGCATCAGGAATTTGATGGTAAGGCGGGTTTTTAGGTTTCTCATTATTCATATTTGGTTTTTGTGCCGTGATGCTAATTGCGCCTAATGCGATAAGCGAAAGTATAAATATCTTGATTTTCATTTTTTTTGTTTGAGTGTACAGGCTGCTTTAGCTGTCTAGACAAAAGTAGCTTTTATAAAAATTGATTGTCAGTATATTATTTGTCTGATCCCTGATAGTCCCGAGCATTCGGATTGGCGTCAAGGAGGATTGCAATTATATGATTATCAGTGCTTTAATATCTATTGCCACGTGCTTTAGCTCGTGGATACTGAAATTAGAAAAAAGGACTTTAGTCCAACATTGCGCTGTGATGGGCTAAAGCCCGTTTTTGTTTTTCCTTTGAATCCACGAGCTAAAGCACTTGGTAATATAAAATTCAAAAAACAAAACAATTAATTGAT
>CAZMEH010000868.1:0-10958 GCA_964564885.1 uncultured Saprospiraceae bacterium
ATATAATACATCAAAGATCAAATTGATTATTCCTGAATATGGTAGAAATATTCAGACCCTAGTTAGCCACGCTAAAACAATTGAAGACAGAGAATATAGACAAGCTTTTGTAGAAGAAATTGTTAAATTAGTTCAAAATATGCATCCTCAAGCTAGAAATATTGAGGATTATGTTGCTAAACTATGGTCTCATATTTATAAAATTGCTGGTTACGATTTAGACGTAGACTTTCCAGAAAATGTAAATTTAGAACCAATAGAAAGGAAACGCCCTAAAATGATTCCATATCCTGATGGAAGCGTGAAATTCAGACACTATGGACGAAATGTCCAAGAGATGATTAAGAAGGCTGCTCAAATGGAAGATGAAGAGAAACGTAATGAGTTTCTACAAATCATCGCAGCATACATGAAAATGGCTTATAAATCATGGAATCAACCTGTTGTAAGTGATGAAAGTATTATCAGAGATCTAAAAGAATTAGTTGGAGATCAAATCGAAATTGATGATAACCTTTCTCTAGATAGTAACTTTGCATATCGCAAACGTAGAAGACCAGACGATAGAGATAATAGAAGCGATAATCGCAGAGTAGGTGATAAAAGAGATAATTATCGAAAAAATGATAGGCGAGGAGCACCACCAAAAGGAGGCACTAATTACCGTAGAAGAAAATAGTGAAAGTTCTTTTAGCTGTCTAAAGAAAATAAAAAGAGTTTCCAATGAAAATTGGAAACTCTTTTTTTATGTAATTGTCTAGTCTTGAAATAAATTTATAAGTCTATTTCAAGACAAAGACAAACTCTGTGTTCTCTGTGTTCTACAACTTCAAAACAGCCAAAAACGCAGATTGAGGTACTTCAACATTACCTACTTGACGCATACGTTTCTTACCTTTTTTCTGTTTTTCTAATAACTTACGTTTACGAGTAATATCACCACCATAACATTTCGCAGTAACATCTTTACGCAAAGCAGAAATAGTTTCCCTTGCAATGATCTTAGCGCCAATTGCCGCTTGAATAGCAATTACAAACTGTTGCCTAGGTAATAACTCCCTTAATTTCTTACACAAACGACGACCAAAAGATTCTGCCTTATCTTTATGTATCAATGCAGAAAGGGCATCCACGTTTTCTCCATTCAGTTTTATATCCAATCGGACTAAACTTGACTGTCTGAAATCAATCATTGTATAATCAAAAGAAGCATAACCACGAGAAATTGATTTTAAAATATCATAAAAATCAAAAACAATCTCAGCCAATGGCATTTCAAAAGTCAATTCAATACGTGTTTCCGTCAAATAAACCTGGTTAGTCAACATACCACGCTTATCCATACACAACTTCATAATCGCACCAATAAAATCTGGCTTAGTGATGATTTGTGCTTTAATATATGGTTCTTCAACAAAATCTAGAAGCATCGGATCTGGTAAATCACTAGGCGTATTGATAGGCATGCGCTCACCGTCACGTTTCATCGTAGCAAAATAACTAACGTTTGGAACAGTTGTAATGACATCCTGATCAAATTCCCTAGTCAATCGTTCTTGTACAATCTCTAAATGAAGCATTCCTAAGAAACCACATCTAAAACCAAAACCTAAAGCAGCAGAAGTCTCTGGTTCAAAAACTAAAGAAGCATCATTCAATTGAAGTTTTTCTAAGCTTTCTCGCAAATCTTCAAAATCATCACTTGACAAAGGGAAAATACCTGCAAAAACCATTGGTTTCACATCCTCAAAGCCACGAATAGCCTCAGTAGTAGGATTGTCAATCGAAGTCAGAGTATCACCAACCTTAATTTCAGTAGATTTTTTAACGCCCGTTACTATATATCCTACATCGCCAGCAGCTAATGTCAATTTAGGAACCTGATCCATTTGCAATACACCGATCTCATCTGCTTGATAAGTCTTTGCAGTCGCCATGAATTTAACTTTATCATGTTTATTGATAGTACCGTTCATAATACGGAAATATGCAATAACACCACGATAAGGGTTAAAAACAGAATCGAAAATTAAAGCTTGTAAAGGTCCATCTGGATCGCCTTTAGGTGCAGGAACTCTGGCAACAACAGCTTCTAAAATAGCAGGAACTCCTTCACCTGTCTTTGCGCTAGCCAAAAGCATGTCATCAGGATCAAATCCTAATAAGTCACTAATTTGATCTTGAACTTCTTCAACCATAGCACTAGGCATATCAATCTTATTCAGCACAGGAATGATTTCTAAATCATGTTCCATTGCCAAATACAAATTTGAAATAGTTTGTGCCTGAATACCTTGTGTTGCATCAACAATTAGTAATGCGCCTTCACATGCAGCTATTGAACGAGAAACCTCGTAAGAAAAATCAACATGGCCAGGAGTATCTATTAAATTAATAACATACTCTTGTCCATCATCAGCCGTGTAATTCATCTGAATTGCATGACTTTTGATAGTAATTCCTCTCTCTCTCTCCAAATCCATGTTGTCAAGAGTTTGGTTCTGTAGATTTCTATCCGATACTGTTTGAGTCAGCTGTAATAACCTATCCGCTAAAGTAGATTTCCCGTGGTCAATATGTGCTATAATGCAAAAATTTCTAATATTCTTCATACACCTGCAAAAATACGTTATTTCAAATAAAAAAACAGCATAGTATGCTTTAGCTTTCTAATTAAAATTAAAATAATATCATTTATTTTTTATAAAAAACATAAAAAGGTTTGGAAATAAATAAAAAGAACCTATATTTGCCACCGCTAAGGAAAACGAACGTACTCAAATAGAACAATAAACTGTTTTCAATAGCAAGAATTATAATAAAAGTATTATAGTTATAGATGGGAGATTAGCTCAGTTGGTTTAGAGCACCTGCCTTACAAGCAGGGGGTCACTGGTTCGAATCCAGTATTTCCCACCTTATAGGCTACCCAATTTGGGTAGCTTTTTTTATTTATAGCCATTCTATATTATAATACTCTTTTCTATTCTTCCATAATTTCAAGACTTTAGTGCTCAATCGACCAGAAAAATCAAATAAGTAAATCTATTTAAATAATTTTTTATTGTAGATTTACAGTAATACTAATATAAATCTTAGATTAGTATTATACATTTTGGTTCTTGGAGTAATTTAGTGATAGTTAAAAATAAAGTTTTATTTTCTTTGTAAATACACTAGGGCAGACTAATAACTAATAGCCAATTACTAAAAGGCTCAAAGAACCTACTTTCGTTATCAAATCACTTATCATATCGCAACCTTGAAACCATCAGAAATATTAAAGCAATACTGGGATTTTGACCAGTTTCGACCAATGCAAGAGGAGATCATTCAATCTGTGCTGGACGGAAAAGACACATTGGCACTTTTACCTACGGGTGGCGGCAAATCGATCTGTTTCCAAATACCAGCATTAGCGAAAGAAGGTATCTGTATCGTTGTCTCGCCTTTGATTGCTTTAATGCAAGACCAAGTTCAGAACTTAAACAAGCGTGGTATTCAAGCAGAAGCCATTTATTCAGGCATGCACTATCGGGACATTGACCGAACTTTGGATAACTGTATTTATGGTAAAACAAAGTTTCTTTATCTCTCACCAGAAAGGTTAGCATCAGAACTTGCCATTGAGCGTATCAAAAAGATGAATGTCAATTTATTGGCAATTGATGAAGCTCATTGCATATCACAATGGGGCTACGATTTCAGGCCGCCATATTTAGAGATTGCTAAGATTCGAGAATGGCTGCCTAAAGCACCTATTTTGGCGTTGACTGCTACAGCAACGGAGGAAGTCGTTATTGATATTCAAGAAAAATTAGAATTTAAAAAAGATAATGTTTTTCAACAGAGTTTCGCTCGGGACAACTTGATTTACCTCGTTTTGAATGAAGAAAATAAACTAGGTAAAATGCTTGATATGCTCCGCAAGGTTGGTGGTTCAGGTATTGTTTATGTGCGAAATCGTCGAAAAACAAAGGAAATCGCCAAATTACTTTTACAAAACGGTATTTCAGCAGATTTCTATCATGGAGGTGTGTCGACCAAAATTCGTTCTAGCAAACAAGCGAATTGGATAAATAATGAAACTCGTATCATGGTAGCGACGAATGCCTTTGGTATGGGAATCGATAAGTCTGATGTACGAATGGTTATTCATTTGGATTTGCCGGACAGCTTAGAAGCTTATTTTCAAGAAGCTGGGCGAGGCGGACGAGATGGCGGAAAGGCATATGCGACGCTATTGTATAATGATAAAGATAGAATTGACTTAGAAAAGAACTTTGCGCAGTCTTTTCCTGATATAAAATATATTAAGCAAGTTTATCAAGCATTAGGTAGTTATTTTCAATTAGCGGTTGGCAGCGGGCTAGGAGAGAGCTTTGATTTTGATTTGATTGATTTCTGCGAACGCTATCGTTTTGCGATTGTTAAATCCTTCAACGCACTAAAGGCATTGGAAAAAGCGGGTTGGTTACTGCTAACCGAGTCGATTTATATTCCGTCAACATTTCATATTAAAATACCAAAAGAAAAACTGTACGATTACCAACTTCGCAACCCACGATTAGATACATTACTAAAAGTTATTCTCAGAACCTATCAGGGCGCATTTAATCATGCGGTTAATATTAATGAAGGTAAGCTAGCAAAGTTCATTAATCGAACAGAATTGCAACTAAAGAACGCTTTACTTTTAATGACAAAGGATAATATTATTGATTATAAACCACAAAAAGAAAAACCTCAAATTATATTTATACAAGAGCGAGTTACGGCTAAGAATTTAATGATAGATAAGAAACAGTATGACCTTCTAAAGGAGCGACAGCACAAAAGAATCAAATCTTCTATTGCTTATGCGAGTACCGAAAAATGCCGTAGTCAACAATTATTAGCTTATTTTGGTGAAAAAGATGCAGCGATTTGTGGGAAATGTGATATTGATTTAGGTCTAAATCGAGAAAACCCAACCAAAGAAGAATATTACGAATACAAAGAAAAAGTCTTTCAAATTTTAACAAAACAGCCATTAGGACTCAAACAGCTAGTAGATCATTTCTCCAGTAATAAATCGAAACGAGTAGTCAAAGCAATTGATTTCATGCTAGATCGAGAAATCATCTTCCGAAAAGGAAACCTAATTTATTGGAAAAGCTAAAGTATAAATGAGCACCTTACTCGTTCGCACAAACACTAGCTGCTAATACTTGTGCGAACGGTCAGGATGCCCATTTATATTTCAATTAATTCGCACTACTTTCAACACTCACCACTTCAACCCATTGACCGGGTTGCCTAGCACTAATACTATTATCGTACATCGCACTACACGAAACTGTCGGCAAATAATAACGACCTTCGTAAGCCGCATTCAACTGCACCCGATAAACATGTGTTTGACTAGCATTAATATCAAAATAAGAATACACTCGATCATCTCGAATATCTTGATATTCAGGAACATGTGTATTTGTGAAGTTTTCAACATTGTTCATTCTTGTGTTGTATATTTCCCAACCAGACGGGAAAATCTGAGCTAATGCCATCTCATCATATCTTCCACGAACACCAGGATTACTAATTTGAACCTCCGCAATGAAGTCCGTTCCTTGTCTAATTCGACTCGGATCGATTTCAACTCCTTTCAAATTGGTATATTTAATCGCTAAATTCAAATCATTAGCCGCCGCCGTTTCGTCACCAATTGTTGGTTGACCAGACAATATCAAACGAACAAACAATTGTTGCTTATCGGTATTTTTGATAACTACTTTTCTGTTACCCATTTTATCGACATTAAGCAGAACTTGTACAATTGCTTTATTTGAACCTGCCGTTTTATTACCTTTATTTGAAATATTATAAGCAAAACTGAACTTGCTAGATGTCTTCTCTTTTCCAACATATTTACCAATAGAAAGCAAAGAATAAGCAATCGTTTGCGTACTATGCCATTGCTCACTAGACAATGATTTTGAAATAGCAATCACCGCTTTAGCTGCTTTGGTTTCGTTTTTAAGTGCGACTAAGGTTTCCAAAATCATCGCTCTATCACGCAATCCAGAACCATAAGAATAGCCCAATTCTCGATAATCTTTCACGCTGACGGGTAAAACCTTAATTATTTGCTTTGCCGCATCGATTTTTCCACCAACGGCAAAAGCTGCTGCCAATCGCCATTTGGCATTATTAGACAAATCTTTTTTCTGACGTAACCTATTCATTGCGCCCCATTCAGGTGCTTTTGCTAATGCCAATGTGTACAATCGGTAGGCTTGCATCAAATCATCATTGCGATAATAACCAGTATTTTTACTGCGAGGATTCCATTTTTTAGCTGTTTTACGTTGGAAACCTGTCCATTTATTAAGCAAATTACTTGGTACATTATAACCTAATGCTTGCGCTTCCAAAAGGAAATGACCCGCATAATTACTGCCCCAATGATTTTCATCGCTATTGCCTGGCCAATATGCAAAACCGCCAGAGTTGACTTGAAAATTCTTTAATCTAGCAATCGTAGCATTGATATTTCTTTCAATTTTCGCATTTGTTTCTTTGTCTGTATCCATCAATCGACTGACGTACAACTGAGGAAAACCAGAAGAAGTCGTCTGTTCTATACAACCATGTGGATATTGCAAAAGATAACGCAAACGCTTACCCAAATTGATAGGCGGAATATTTGAAACCTCTAAAACGCCTTCGTTTGTGCCTCGCATGCCGACTGCATCGAATATAAATTCCTTAGAATCACCTGCTTTTACAACGGCTTCAAGCACATTTGTAACGAATGGATTTGGATTACGAACGTCTAATTCTATTTCTTGATAAGACTTTTCAGAACCAGAAGTGGCAGTAATTTTAACGGTTGCAATACCAATATTGTCTGCTACATCTAAATCGAACGTAGCGATTTTATCACCAATCTTGCTGAACTTCAACGTCTGAGTAGATGAACCATTTACTTTTAATAAGCTGTTTGTTTCGATTTTAATCGTGGCATTTTTAATAGATTTCTCCATGGCAAATACTGTAACAGGCAATTTTACTTTTTCGGTTGGTCCAAGTACACGAGGCAAAGTTCCTAGAACCATTAAAGGTTTTTTGACTTTTACACTTTTTTCAAAATTACCGTAAGCCGCATCTTTTGCAGCGACCACCATCACCCGAACCGCACCAACGTAATTTGGCATCGTAAACTTGTGTGTTTTCGTTTGTCCTTTTTTAAGATAAAAAGGGCCAATATGCATCACAACAGGTTTGAAGCGATTGGCTTTTTGTTTACCCAAAGGTTTTTTTGAACCCATATCACCACCGACACTCAAAATACGTTCGAGTTTTCCGCCATATGCGCCCATCACGTAATCATAAACATCCCAAGTTTGAACGCCAAGTGCTTCCCGAGCATAGAATTTATTCCATGGATCAGGCGTTTTAAAACGAGTTAAATCTAGTAAACCTTCGTCAACAATAGCCAAAGTATAAGCCATTGCACGATTATTACTTTCGCTCACTTTGACTGTAAAACGCTCATTTGGACGAATCGCATCTTTGACTTTAGCGATAGGAGAGAGTTTCGTTTCTGGATCTTCCACTCGAATTGGAATAATACCATATAAACGAATCGGCAAATCATTTTCGACTTGTGCGTGTGGTTGCAACAGCGAAACGTGAGCGTAAACGTTTGGCGTCATTTTTTCCGTTGCCTTAAATTTGAAAACATTTTCACCTGCTTTCGCATCCATCCAATAGGTTTCAATTACTCTTGTTCCGTTCTCAATGGTAATCAAAGCACGTCCTTTTTTACCCATTGGTATTTTCAACTCGATACTTTCACCGACGTTATATTTCTCTTTTTCTGTTTCCAGCGAAAGCATAGCAGCCGCATCTTTTGGCATCGTTCCTTCATCCCAAGGATAACCAGCGTAGAATAATTGACCCGTACAGTGACCCGATTTAGTATCAGAAGCTCTGACCATATACCTGCCCCAATCATCCATTTTTAATGTCCAACTTACTTCGCCTTTACTATTCGTCGTAACTTCGTGCGTTTTTTGTGCGCCAAAATGATTCGCACTACTAAAATTCGTCAAATTATCATTTGAACTATCCCACCACCAGCTCCAAGTGACTTTGTACAAACCAAGTAAAACCTTACGATTTGCCAACGGTTTACCTTTTGCGTTAAGCACAACAAAACGAACTATTTCGTCCTTGTCCATGTCTAAACGCTTTTCTTTATACTTCTTTTCTGGCAACTTAACACCAATGTAAGCATCATAAGGATGATAAGTCATAGAGAAATTATCGGTACTGAAATCACCACCTTTCTCAAATGCCTTTGACGTGAAATGTGCTTTAAGCACACCAGGCGCAGCATTGTTTGTATTTAAAGGTGTGCTAATTTCTGCAAAACCATCACTGTTTACATTCGCATTGAAAATAGTTTTTGCATTAGAACTAAATTGACGGGCTGGATCGTCAAAATTATAACCAGTATATGTTTTAAACTTCGTTTCAGTTGGTCGAAGTTGTACTTTAATTTCTGTTCTTAAATCGCTTGCAGGCGCACCGTGCAGCCAATTAACTTGCACACTACCTTTCAAAAGGTCGTTATCAGCGTAGATTTCTTTTTTGCCAAAGTCAATTTTTATTTTCAAACGGTTGGGTTTGACCGTTTCCACTCGGATGCTTTTTTGGAAAGTTGCGCCACCGACCTTGACCTTTGCGAGCCAGTTTCCTGTTCCGTCTTCTGCTTGCGTTACGGTTGTAAAATCATAAATGCCTTCGACATTATCAGATTTGGTGACCTTAGAATACAATTGACCACGAGCATCATATAATTCCATCGTGATAGGATGACCGTCAGGAATTTGGTCTTGTTTATCTTCCAATACGAAATTTAAAAACATCGTATCGCCAGGTCGCCAAACGCCTCTTTCACCGTAAATCATGCCTTTGATGCCTTTTTGAGTTTTTGCACCTGCGACATCGAATTTACTCAATGAAAGCGTTTTACCATCGTTGACCTTTAGATAACCTTTCAATTTTCCTTTTTGAGCAACAACGACATAAGGTTTGCGCTTAAGTTTGGTTGTTGCAAAACCGTTTTTGTCGGTTTTAATCTCTTGAATGACTTGCTGTTGATAATCATAAAATTTCAACGAAACATTATTCATCGGGTCAGTTGTCAAAATATTGGAAACTACCGCTAAGTAAGAATTGTCATTTCCTTTTTTAACAATAATACCTAAATCAGATGCTAAAACATTAGACATTGCAAATTTATCTTTGCGATAATAAGACTTGTAATAAGCTTCATGACAAGGATTGTCACGCTCGCTGTAAGAATACCAACCATAGCTTCTATCCCAAAAACTAAGAATTTCACCGTCTTCTGCTTCTTCGTTTCTAGCATCTGCATCTGCGTCAATAGCTATGCCGCCAGAGCAACTATAAGTCGAATAAGTTTGTTGAAAACCAATTCTGACTTGATAAATAGCGTTTGGTTCACGATTAACGATTTGATTTAAATCCAAAGCATAACGCATCCATTCGCCAGCATTCGCTTTTTTAGTCAACTCACTTAATTCAATTTTCTTTTGCACAACAACTCGACCAACTCTTTTTAATTGACGTTGTCCATCTAAATCGTTGGATTGTAAGAACTGTAAAACATTATCAGAATAGATTTTGAACACTTCCACATCAACAGCATTCAAACCAATTGCCTCAAATGGGAAAATCAAACCATTAGAATTTGGCATAATCACACCATCTCGCAAGGTGCGCACCATTGGCTTAGAAGACGCAAAAGTAACATTCCATTGTGCTGGATTTTTCATTCCTTTGTTGGCAACATTCTTTATTCCACGCTCCACTGAAACCGTTCTATCACCTGTGATACGTTTAGCAGGATAGGCTTTGACGACATTTCCATCGATGGTAAAAGTGAATTTTGTATTCAAATCTTTTACATAAATCATTCCGTCTAAGTCTTGTTCTTTGCTGATTGGGTCAGAAAAATATAGCGTTATATTTTGACCTTCTTCTTCTTCAACTTGAACATCCATCAATTTAAAATCATCAATAGAAGGTACTTCAACTTTCTTTGTTCCTTTCTCCTTTGCACCGATACTGCTACTATTCCAATTCAATTCTACTTCGGAAGCTTTCTTTCCACGAGCAACATTTGTAATAATAAAATGATGATGCCTTTGGTCACCATCGTGTGACCAGCGGATAACAATATTATCATTGTCTTTTTGATTGGCGTTAAGCATTTTCTCAACTGCTTCTGCATCCGCTACGTCTGCGGTGAAGACTGTTCCTGTAATTTCTTGTTTAGAAATATCGGTCAAATCTGGCGAAACCAAGCCTTCAATATCAATTTCAGCGTGTTGTTCGAGTGTTCTAAAACCGAACTTAAAGGTTTTTAAATCAGACGGAATATTGTCGTACAACTTTGTCATACGAATAGTTCCAGCGTATTTTGTGTCAGACGGCAATGCTTTGTTTGGTTTGATTTCAATGGTTTGTTCGTCTAACCAAATCGGTGTGCCGTCAAAATCGGGCGTAAAATTAACAATACCTTTTTCAACGGGTTTGCCGACTTCATTTGGATCAACGATTTTTTGTGTGAAGCGTACTCGAATAGGCGCAATTTTGGAAACAACGCCAGAGGTGTAAGCATAGACGAATGATTTGAAACCATCATCATCATAGGTGTCAACGTAATCTTTGTTGCCGCAGGCATTAATAAAAATAGTAATGATTAAGAGTAAAAATAGCTTTGAATAAGTCTTGATGTTTTGCATGTTTTGAAAGTTGTAGGTTTGAAGGATGTAATTAGTAATTTAACGCTTTTAAAAGACTTTAAATGTTAAATTGTCATAATTTATAGAATTATATTGGTATGTATGTTAATTTTTTTAACACTTTCTTGAAAAAAA
>CAZMEH010000869.1:0-2099 GCA_964564885.1 uncultured Saprospiraceae bacterium
CAAATAGCATGATGGTTTCTACATCGTTACTACTTTTTTTTCCGACTTTGAGTTTAGAAATTTTCACCCATTCATGCCAGTTTAAATAACCTTTTGATTTAAGATTATTAAAAAATCCTTGAAGCGTATTGATTCCGCTTTGCGTCGTTTTGGTTTGGTCCTCGTTCATTCTCAAATCCATCAAAGTGGTTTCGAGCAGACTTTTTAAATCATTATTGAACTCCTGACCTGTTTTCGGACTTCTATTTGGAAAGAATTCTAACAGTGATTCTATAGATTTTTCTTTAGAATCTTGCAATATCGCTACATCAAAAGCATTGTTTCGAGCAATGTCCGTCAAGCGTTTTACTTCTTTTCGCCAATCGTAATTTTCCTTCTTAGTTAATCCTAAACGATTACTCAACGTATCCATTTCTTGAATCAAAGCAGGCGACAAAACAACTGCCAATGCTTGATTAAAAAACGTCTGTTGGTCTTCGTCCGCAATAATATCAACCTCTGGAGAAACACCTGCTTCAAACGAAAATCGCTTCAATAATTTCACACCTAATCCATGAACTGTACCAATCAGAGCATTGGCTAAATCATCCGCTTCCTTGTTGAGACCTTGCGATAACAAGCGCACTCGAACTCGTTCTTGTAGTTCGGCAGCTGCTTTATTCGTAAAAGTCGTCGCAATAATGCCACTCGGACGCACTTGATAATCTGATTCGGGTTTCAGGAATCCGACCATTTCACTTGTTAGACGATACGTCTTTCCACTTCCTGCACCTGCTGATATGATTTTTATGTTCATTGATTGATTTGAAATTTTAGATTGCGAATTTAATGTATTTTGATGTGAGTAGTGCGAAACTTGCAAAGTCTTTCAGACTTGGTAAGTTTACTTGAATGGTGTGGTTAGATTTACCAAGTCTGAAAGACTTTGCAAATCAGGTTGTGTGCGAATTTTATTTTTAAAATAAAGACATTTGCTCATTTTCGGAAGTATCCATCAATTTTGGACCTCGAATATCTACATCATACGCTGCTTTCATTTTATTGAAAAAGTATTCAGCAATATCTGGTGCAAGTAAATTATCTGGTTCGTGGGTGAAGAAATAAACCTGATGCAGTCCGTTTTCAAACCAGTCGATTAATTTCTCTATCCAAGCGTCAATGCGTTCGTAATCGGTTGGATGCAAGCCATTTCCAACAAAACGAATCATTGCCGTTTCATTAGTTAAGCATTGGTGCAAAACGTCTCTTCTGCCTGCTACGTCGGTGATGACGGTTGAGATTTGGTGTTTTTTTAATAATGCCATTAGTGCGTTGAAATACTGCGGTGTGTCAAACCAGCTTTCATGGCGAAACTCCAAAGCCAATGGAATACCTTTTGGTAATTTCTCAAAAAAGCTTTCCAAAACGGGTAAACGCTGATAATTAAAATAAGGCGGCAATTGCATAAAAGTACAACCTAGGTTTTCTTCTAAACCGCTAATTGATTCACAAAAACGTAATAAATAGTCAGTTGATTTACCTAAGTCTCTGCTATGGCTGATGCTTTGCGGAATTTTTGGCGAATAGTGAAAATCGGTTGGTGCAGTTGACCGCCATTTTTGAATAGTTTCCGCACTTGGGATTCTATAATGCGTGGTATTGAGTTCTATATTATTGAATTGCTTGACGTAATGCCTTAGGTAATCTTTCGATTTTGTACCTTTAGGGTAAACCGTTCCGACCCATTCTTTCATGCTCCAGCCTGTGCAACCAAGGAAAATCTTTGGCTTTGAGGTGCGTTTGGGCAAGTTCGATAGCGTTTCCGCAGTAATCGGATGATCGTTTGGTAATTTAAAGTCGACTTGACTTATATCTTGAAGTTTTCCAAATTTCATATTTTCGTTGTATTCTATTATTTAAGTTGTCAGGCGTTAGGCGTCAGATAGAAATAACAGGAGTTAAAGCTTTTTTTGTGCGAAGTTGTTTAAGTTCTTCAAACAAAATGCGACTAGTTTTAACAAATTCCTGCCATTTTTAATGAAAAAACCTAAAATACCTTTATTAGACTTGTTTACAAATAAGTCTAATATTTATAAAACCTATCATACTACTGTACATTT
>CAZMEH010000870.1:0-5358 GCA_964564885.1 uncultured Saprospiraceae bacterium
GCTCTGCCGCTAATATTATGTTTTACAGCGGCAGAGCTGTGGCACGGTTTGTAGAAAAATTGATAAAGCGCCTTTAAGTGCACCTGTCCCAAAACCTTGGTGGGCACGATTTTTCAAAAAAAAAAGCAAATATTTCCATGAACATCCTTAATTCTCAATTACTTTCTTCTCCTCTTTTACAAATAACCAAAGTACTGCACTAATCGCAAGCGTAACAGCACTAATCATAAAAATCATATTCTTATCCGCTTGATTTTGAATAAAACCGCCTAAAAAAGAAGCCACCAACTGAGGAATAACAACAGAAAGATTAAATAAACCCATCATTAAGCCCATTTTGCTCTGGTTCACCACGTCTGACATAATCGCAAACGGCAAACTTACGACTGCACTCCAACCGATACCGATAACCGCCATTAGAATATAAAGCGACAGCATAGAATTACCAAAAACAACTAAAAGTCCGTAACCAATCGCCATAATTGCAATCGCTAAAGTATGCGTTCGAACTCGACCGATTTTATCAGAAATTGGCTTTAGAACCGTTGCAGGCAAGATAAAACCAACCGTGTTTAATATTAAAAATGCAATTCCGATACTTGTTCCGATTTGATTATTAAGGTCTGAACTTAATACCTCGGCTGACGGATAACCCATGATTACTTCCTTGATGTAAGCAAATACATAGATAAACATGACTTGCACACCAATCCAAGTAAAAGAATGCGCTAAGCAGATTTTTATAAAAGCCGTCCAATTCGTTTCGGTAACTACTTGTCCAGCTGATTTTTCTACAATTTCTGCTACTAAGTCTCTTGGTTCTTCTATGAATAATATTGGAATAACAGAAGTTAAAAAGACAAATGCTGCACCAAAATAAATTAAAATATAGTTTCCAACTGATGCACCAATGAAGTACGCCAATACGCCAAAGAAACCTGAAATCGTTTGCATCCAAGTATAACCTTTGGTTCGTGCATCGCCTTGTGACGTGACATCCGCAATAATAGAACGGGCAGGATTAAAACTGATATTAATCGCTAAATCGAGCGTTAAAGCAACTACGATGGCAACTCCAATCATATTATCAACGCCCAATGAAGCATTAATCACATCAATATAAGGTAATGCTAAAATCATCATGGCTGCAATCGTTCCGCCGATGATAATAAACGGGCGACGACGACCATTCCAAAACCAAACATTATCACTAATCAACCCAACAATGACCTGTCCTAAAATACCCGCTAATGGGCCAGCTATCCAAACTAAACCAACTTCGTGAATATCAAATCCGTATTGTACATTCAAAATCCAACTCAACGCAGCAATTTGAACGCAAAGCGCAAAACCCATTGAGGTAGCGGGCAAACTCAACAAGGCATAGAAAGGTGTTGTTAATTTATTGGTAGACATGGTTTTAGTTGGTTTTGATTATTACGTAGAACAGAGATTAGGGAGCAGAGCAAAGAGCTTAAAAAAGAATTTTCTCTAATATTTGCTAATAATAGTAATTACCTTGGGTATAATTATTTTCTGTTATCTCACCTTTACGCCCTCTTCTAAGAAAATAAGTATGAAAATAACCAAAAAATAGTGTTATTTTTACGTTTTTAATGACCTGTAGAGAGGTCAGAGATCGTAAATTAGTTTTTTTTTATAAATAATTAGAATCTCTTACAAAAAAGACTAATTTTGCATCCGCATTTAGTAACAAATATAATATTAGAAAGAAATGGCACATCATAAGTCAGCGAAGAAAAGAATTAGACAAGATGCTAAGAAACGATTACACAATCGTTACTATAGAAAATCTACTCGTACAGCAATCAAGAAGCTACGTGATATGACGGAAGCTGAAGATGCAGCAACGTTTTATCCAAAAGTAGTATCTATGATAGATAGATTAGCAAAAAGAAATATCTTTCACAAAAATAAAGCAAACAACTTAAAAAGTAAGTTAGCTAAGTTTGTGAATAAATTAAAAGTAGCTTAGTCTTAGATTAAGTGCTTTATATAAATTGCTTACTAATAATTATATTTAGAAGGTGTATTTCCATAGTGAAATACACCTTTTCCTAGTTTTGGTTGTACGTAAGTTATAAAAAAAGACCTGATAGATTTTTGAAATCTATCAGGTCTAATGTTCTTTGACGGATATTAATATAATTTAAAGTCATCGCATTCTCTAATTATCTGCTGATGAAACTTGGTGTCTTTTAATTCTTGCTTTAGTTTATTCCAATATTCATTATCTCTTCCACGCTCCTCTTTTGAGTTCGCTCTAGTTTTACACGCTCCTGCTAAGAACAAGGCTTTGGCATTTAACTCTTTATCATTATTAGTCAATTCAATAGCTTTCGTCAAGTAAGACAAGGCTTTATCATGGTAAACAAAATCTTGATTGCCCCAATCGTATTCGCTGTAACCATAGATGTTTTCACTAATTTCATTACCAGGGTAACTAGTCCACCAGTAATCAAGCGCACGCCAGCCTTTGCCTCCATTAGTCATGTTAAAATGAGCTACACCTAATTGATAGTAATGTTTACCAATATTTCCTGTACCTGCTTTAATATTATCTTCTAACTTTTTGAGCTGTTTTGCCAACTTAAGTTTATTAAATCTCGGATCCACATTTTTTACTTTTTCGCTACCAATATATAAATTGAATGGATCGAATTGATTTAGATTAAAACGATCCGTAGGTTCTTGTATCCAACCATTTGGTGAAGAAACTTGATTCTGATAAGCAGCAGGTAATGACTTGAAAATGGCAATCGCATTATCCAAATCATTCAAACCTAAGTAGATCGTTCCTTTTATCTCCTTCAATTTATCCTTGATTTCCTCGTCTAATCCAAGATAAATTTTTCCATAACCACCTCTTTCCTGATCATACTTATATTCACTCTTGTAGAAAATATCTTGTGTTAGTGACTTTTCATATTTGCTTAGTTGACCATTTTTAAGTTTATCCTGCATAGCCAACAAATCATTAACGACAGTCATAGATGGACGAGTTAGCAAATCGTAAAACCCTAGTTTTTTACATAAGAAGCCTTTCGTAATCTCTCCTTGTTGCTTATATAAATAGGCTAATTTGTCTAGTGTGTAATTTGCGACCTCAGAAATGCCCAAATTTCCATCTGATTCAACATTTTTTAATAGTGCTAAGTATTCTGGAATTTTCTCTTCTGTTGCGACATCAATATTTTGCAGTTGATCGACTTCTAAAGCTGCCTTAAATACTTGAAGTTGTTTCTTAAATACTTTGCTTTGATTAGACGATTCTAGGTTATTAAAAACATTAGATGCTGTGGCATGGTTTCCGCCAAGAAATTCAAGATAACCTTCGGCAAGTTGCCAAACTTGTGGCTGCTGTACTTTCTTTTCTTGAATGCATTTTTGAACTAAGGTCAATAGTTCTTTTAAATATTGCTTAGAACCACTTCTCGGAAAATCAATATAAATCTCGTACGAAATAGGATCGTAAGAAGAATGACCCATGTTTTTACGTGCTTGATTATAATCTGCGCCAAGCAATTCGTATTCTAATTTTTGAATCTCACGGATTAGCAAGAAGTTAAGCTGTTTACTTGTAGGACTTAATGCATAGATTTGCTTCATTTCTTCCGCAGCATTACTGATTGGATTAATCGCACGTAGTCCATACAATGCGGCTTTCTCTTCATTTGTTTGACAAAAACCTATTGTTTTGCGCCATTCTTCGTCTGTCTTTACACTGAAACTTTTGTATGCAGGAAAGCGACGACTCGGGCATTTATCAAATACTTGAGCAAACAAATAAGCGGATTTTTCTTTTTGTCCATCATTATATAATGCACCAGCATAATGTTCCATTGTCCAATATTGGATAAAACTCTTTGTAGATTTGACTTCAGGCATTAAGTCTTCGTATAAGCGAATCGCCTCTTTCCAATCAAAAGAATAACGAGCCATTCTAACAATCTGGAAAGCATAACGCAATTTCAGAAAGTCGCTTTTGCAAGAACGAAAAGAAGTCAAACCTTCTTCTATCAAATAACCTGTATTCGTATGATATTTATCATCAACATCCAGTTCGCCGCCCCAATCGAACGTTCGGTTCGTTGTAGCGTAAGGTTCGCACGATTTTGCATAGATCAGGTAATTAACAAATTCGTTATTAGGTCTTGTTTTTAAATGCTTAAAAAGCCCGTTATCCTTCACAGAAGGTGTTAAAGTTCCTTTAAGTAACAAATCTAGTTCTCTGATAGAAGATTTGTAAATCACTTCTTCAATAGCTTCTTTTTTCACTTTAGAAGAAAAAAAGATATTCCATTCTTCCAGATTTTCCTCTTTACTAAAAACCTCTCCCTTCCAATCGTCAAAGAAGTGCATGAATGTAAAGAAGAACGGTCGATAGGATGGCTCTTCGATAATATCTGGTTCTACAAACGAATAAACATAGTAACCATAATCACCACCACCACAGCCATTCGCCATTTTGGTTGGCGTGAACAGCAGTACTAAACCAGTGAAAACCGTAGAAAGAGAAATTAAATATTTCATAGTAGATATTTTTTTATTCAAAAAATTGTTATCAATATACTGTATTTTGAACTAGGTCTACCAAATATAAAAAATTCTTTGATCCCGAATGCTCGGAATCAAAGAACCTCAATAAAAAAAGTGCAAACACAATGTTTGCACTTTCTCTTTTTCTAATCTAGTATTTAAGTCAAAATATCAACTTTCTCTAATCCGCTTTCACGATTAGTTTCTGATTAGTATAAATCATATTATCTGTCAATTTATTAAGTGTTCTTAAAGACTGTACAGAAGTATTATATTTTTTAGACAAGCTATAAAGTGTTTCGCCTTTATGCACTAAATGATAATTTTGAAGGTCAATACTAGGTTTAATATTTACCGTTTTACTTGGTGCGTATCTAATAATTGAATTCACTGTATTAGATTTTATGCTTCCGCCTTTCTCAGTATTACTTAAACCCAAACTTGTATTTTGAATAAGTTGTGCTCCTTTTCCAGGTACATTGTTGGAAATATTTTGAGAAGGTACTTCATATTCTTTTGGTTTTCCTTCATTTGCTTTAATTACAGTACCACCAGTCGTCCTACTATCACTAGAAGAGACTTTATCGTTAAAGTTTTCATATTTATAATTTGGAGCAACCAAGTCCAAGTACGTTTCAATAGGAATACCATCAATAGCTGTTAACGCTGAACTATAAACTTTATCTCCTTCTCGGTAATATTCTTTGTAAAGACCAATGCCTTCCAGATATTCTGAATGAATAGGATGTTGACAAGAGCGATACAGTTTAGAACCAGAAACTGAATGAGTCGTTTCCA
>CAZMEH010000871.1:0-8962 GCA_964564885.1 uncultured Saprospiraceae bacterium
TCCAATATTTCCGATAAGCGGTGTATTTATCCAATAATTGAAGCGTCGTAGAATCGGTATCTGTCAAGCTGCAAACCATGACAGACGGGAATCCAGCTTTAATTTTCGTCTTGATTTCATCTAATATTACTTTTGCAGTATTAGCGTTCAAATGAGGATGAAACAATAGATTAGGATAAATACTTAATGGAACAGATAGGCAAGAAAAATCTTCATTTTGTTGAATAGGGCTTTGCGCACCTTCTGCCAAAAGCCTGTAAAATTCCAATAATACCAACTCAGAATGTTTCATAAAATTGACTTCAATTATGTATATTATAGGTAGAACCGAACATTTTTGCAGTTTCTTATCCGTATTTTCATAAATACTAACGAACTTCTGTATATTTACGGCTGCTAAAATAGAATATTAATAAGATAAGAAGCTATTAAGTAGATTGTTATAATTGCTCAATTGCATATGGTGACACCTCGATTATAAATCATTTGCAATTGTAGTCCGCTTAATTAAACGGCTTCCCATAAAATCAATATCTATTGCCACGTGCTTTAGCTCGTGGATAAAGCAAAAAAAGAATCGGGCTTTAGCCTGCCCTTGTCGGCAGACAGACCCATCACAGCATAATGTCGGACTAAAGTCCTATCTTTTTAATTTAACATCCACGAGCTAAAGTACGTGGCAATAGATTAAAAACTTATATAAAAGTGCTGTGCTTAATTAATTATTACCTTTAATCCTTAACCATTTCAGATATGTCAAATGGATTTTTTAAAGCCGCAATTCCACATGTGATTGCTGGAGCATTATTCCTACTATTATCAGTTGCTTACTATCTCCCAGCGATTCAAGGCAAAGTGTTGAACCAGTCGGATAACATTCAGGCACTTGGAATGCAAAAAGAGATAAACGAAATTCGTAAAGATGGAGCGCATCCACTTTGGACAAATTCCATGTTCGGAGGTATGCCCGTTTATCAAATTCACTTACCACAAGGAAATAACTTAACATCTTACTTTAGTAAAGTATTTATGTTAGGTGGAACAGTTTCTTCGCCTCACTTGTCTATGTTTTTACTCATGATGATGTTTTACATTATGATGGTAGCGATGGGCGTTGACTGGCGACTCGGTATTATTGGTGCGGTAGCTTATGGACTTGCCACTAATCACGTCGTACTAACAGAAGCAGGACACTCAACTAAAGTCATCACGATGGCTTATTTGCCTCCGATGTTAGCTGGTATTTGGCTTACTTTCCGAGGTAAATATCTTACAGGAGCTGTGATGACCGCACTCTTTTTTGCCTTGCAATTATTAGCCAATCACGTTCAAATAACGTTTTACTTTTTCATTACCTTGTTTTTACTAGGATTATTTGAAGGTTATAAAGCATTAAAAGCAAATACATTACCCGCATTCGGAAAGTCTGTTGTCATACTTGTTTTGGCAGGTGTGCTTGGTTTAGGCGCAAATATCGCTCGTGTTTGGACAACGTATGAATATACGGCGGAAACTATTCGTGGTAAATCAGAAATAACAGAAGCAGGTAAATACATTCAAAGCTCTTCATCTAATAAAGAAAAGGGTGAAGGATTGAGTAATGATTATATATTTGGTTGGTCTTATGGTATTGCGGAAACTTTCACGCTATTAGTTCCAGATTACATGGGACGTGCAAGCGGTAGTTTGATTGGTAATAAAGCAGGTCAACTCAGAACAGACACAGAAGCAGCAAAGTATTATAGCTCTAGGTTAGGGCAAGACATTCAGCAACGAGCGGGTGCAAATGGGCAACAAGCTCAAACGGACTTACAGCGAGCAGCAAATCCATATCGTGGCGATCTTCAGTTTACTTCTGGTCCAATTTACTTTGGTGCAATCATCTGTTTCCTTTTTATACTAGGATTTTTCTTAGTCCCAGGAAATATCAAATGGTGGTTTCTTTCTTCTACTATTTTGATGGTAATGTTAGCTTGGGGCAGAAACTTCCCTGCGTTTAATTACTTCTTAGTAGATAATGTACCGATGTTTAATAAATTCCGTGCTGTGATGATGGCATTGGGAATAGGACAATTGTTCGTAACGGCATTTGGTATTTTAGCATTAAAAGAATTGTTCTTTAATAAAACAATAGAACAGCAAGTCAAAGCAAAATCTATTTTGATAGCAGCAGGAGCAACAGGTGGATTAGCCTTATTGTTGTATTTGGCGGCTATGATGGGTATGATTGACTTTGCAGGTGCAAAAGATAATGTAGCTTTATTGAGTCAATATCCAGAGTTTTGGAATGCCATTCAAGCGGATAGGGCAAGTATGATGCAATCGGATGCGTTGCGTTCTTTCATGTTTATTGCATTGGCAGCAGGCGCACTTTGGGCGTATGCCACTAATAAATTGAATTGGCAGATAGCGATGTATGTTGTCGGTATTTTGGTGGTTGTTGATTTTTGGATGGTGGATACTCGTTTTGTAGAACATGACGATTTCCAGACTAAGAAAGTAATGAAGCAGGCAATTGCGCCAAATGCAGCAGATCAGCAAATTATGGCTGATCCAGATCCATACTTTAGAGTAGCGGATTATAGTCGAGGATTTCCTTATACTTCTGCGAAAGCATCTTATTTCCACAAAAGCATTGGCGGTTATCATGCGGCTAAATTGATGCGTTTCCAAGATTTATGTGAATATTACTTGTTTGGTCAAGATCCAACAGAATATCAACATTTACTTGGTATGTTAAATGTGAAATATTTTATTTCTCAGCAGGGAAATAAAGTGATCCCAATTAATAATCCTAGGGCATTAGGAAATGCTTGGTTTGTTCAAGATTACGAATTGGTAGAAGATGCGGATGCAGAAATCAAAGGTTTAGCAACACTTGAACCTAGAACGAAAGCATTGATAGAGAAGAAATTCTCTGGTTACATGGAAGGCTTAAAGATCGATTCTTTAATTGCGGGTGATTATATCAAGTTGACTAGTTACCATCCTGATGTAATGGAATATGAAGTAAAAAGTCAAAATGAGCAATTAGCGATGTTTTCTGAAATGTACTATCCGCCAGAAAAAGGTTGGAATGTGTACATTGATGGCAAAAAACAAGATCCATCGTTCATTAAAGCAAACTATGTACTTCGTGCAGCTCGTATTCCTGCTGGTGAATATAAGTTAGAAATGAAATTTGAACCAAATTCTTTCTACACAGGTAAAAAAATTGCATTGGTTTGTTCATTATTCATCATTGCGGGTTTCTTCTTTATGATGTATAAAAATTATGTTAATTATACACCATCAGAGCCAGTAATTGAAGAAAAAGTACCAAGTCCAGAACCAAAGAATGCTTCAAAAGGAACTGAAAAAGCAGATAATCGTCCAAGAAGAAAAACGCCTAGGAAGCGTAAGAAGTAATTTTTGAATCTTAAATTATAAAAGTACGATTATCAAAAAAGTCTTTCTACTGTATTGTAGAAAGACTTTTTTAGTTTTGTCTTGTTGGATTGATAGAAATATTTTAATATTGAACGCTGTAATTAATAATCACTAAAAAATATAATCTTATGAGAAAATTGACATTTTTGTTTTTGCTATTATTTTTAAATGCAGCATTATTTGCACAAAGTTTAACATTTGAAGAAGTAGAAAAAATACCTGTTCTTGCTACTTGTGATATAGATGGGACAGAAGAAGAGCGAAAGGCTTGTACAGAAAAAAAAGTGCTAACACATATTCTTAGTAGTCTTGTCTATCCTCTAGTAGCTAAAGAGAATGGGTTTCAAGGATTAGTTGTTGCTCGATTTATAATTACCAAAGCAGGCGAGATTGATAGTATTAGTATCAAAAAAGGAGTTGGAGGTGGTTGTGATGAAGAAGTTATTTATATTGTTGGATCGATGAATAGTAAACTTGGTAAATGGACACCAGGAAAACAAAATGGAAAAATAGTTCCTGTAAATTGTAATTTGTCTGTTGTATTTAAGTTAGCAGGAGTTGGAAGTACAGGAAATTCAAGAAATTTTGTTGCAGGAAATTTTGTTGCAAGAATTACTAATAGTTTAGAAGGAGAAACTGTATATGGAGAAAAAGAAGTGGATAAAATACCAACTATTAAAGCTTGTCAAGATATATCAGGAAATAAGGCACTAAAAAAATGTAGGGATGAAAAATTAGTGAACTACGTTATTTCTAATATGAAATATCCTACTACTGCAATTGACAGAAAGATTGAAGGTTTGGTGGTCATTAAATTTATAGTGACCAAAACAGGCGAAGTAAAGAATATTGAACTAGGAAAAGGCATTGGCGGCGGCTGTGAAGTAGAAGTATTGAAAGTAGTTAAAAAGATGATAAGCGAAGAAGTAATAAAATGGGATGCAGGAATAAAAGACGGTTCTCCTGTGCATGTTAGACACAACTTACTTATTCGGCTTGAAGTCACAAAAGAGATGAAAAAGGCTCGCAAACAAGAACTGAAGAATTAAATTATCAGTAATCGTACATAAAGAACTTGTTTAAAAACTCACTGCTAATCTCTTGACAAACCATCCCGAGTGCTCGGGATACTTCAGCTATTGGGATCGTCTTGAAAATCAAGCGTTTATTAATAGTTTTAGCATAAGTTCTTAAACAAGTTCAAAATTAAATCAACTTAATGAAGAAATTAACATTTTTATTTTTGCTAGTATTTTTAAATATTTCCTTATTTGCACAAGACGATGATATTCTGTTTTCTGCGGATATAATGCCTGCGTGCCAGAGCTGCGAGCCACTTTTGCGTTCAGCGGATCATTTGTATTGTAATAAGAAGGCATTTTTAGAATTTATGTATGACAATATTAAATACCCTACAAAAGCTAGGGAAAATAATGTACAAGGCGGCTTGCAAGTAGAATTCGTCATTGACGAAAAAGGAAAGGTACAAGATGCGAAGATTATAGTAGGTCTTGGAAGCGGCTGCGACGAGGAAGTATTAAGGGTATTTAAATTAATGAATGCCGAACCTCAAATGTGGATAGCAGGAGAGGAGGAAGGTAAACCTGTTGCTGTTCGTATATCGCGATTTATATTTTTTAAAAACCCAGGAAGTGGAGCTGAAATGAGTTCGCTGAAGAATCAACTGATGCCAGCACCAAAATCTATTTTTTATCCTAACGGAAAGGAAGGTAGAACGGTAACTAGTAGCGAGGAGGAAAAAGAAATATTCACTATTGTGGAAGAGATGCCTGTTTTTGCTGGCTGCGAAACACTCGAAACAGAAACAGAAAAAAAGGAATGTACCGAACGCAGTTTATTGAAATACATGTATGAACAGGTTAAATATCCAGAGCTAGCGAGAATAGATGATGTACAAGGATTGGTTGTTGTACAATTTGTAGTGCAAGGAGATGGCAATGTATCGGGTTTGAATATTATCAAAGGTATTGGCGGTGGCTGCGACATGGAAGTTATTCGAGTTGTGAATACATTTAATGAAAGTGATATAAAATGGCAACCAGGTAAGCAAAAAGGTGAAGCTGTTCCTGTTCGCTATAGTTTGCCTGTTCGATTCAAATTAGCTTTTAATGAAGAAGTTAATGAGGAAGTTGAGAAAAATTAAGTAAGTAAGCAGGCAATTATAATATGACTAAATACTTGAAATCTAAACAGATTGGACGGGAATTGTATTTTTCATAAAAAAACCTAAGCATCGGATAGCTCAAAGGCATCCGATGCTTAGATTAAAATTGGATTCCATTATCGTATTCCTCTAACGGTAAGTAGTTCAAAATTCTACTTTATACATTTAACCAAATATTTTACAATAAAACGCAATTCTAAATCGTATATCTAAAACCCATCAATCTTCTAATGGTATAATCTTATCGGTATCGTTCCTAACTACCATTAAAAATGATAAACAAGTATCTTTCATAGACTTTTACACTTACACTATAAACAAAATACCACTTTCAATGAAGAAATTACTGCTATTGATTGCAATGTTTGTATTCATTAATAATATCATTCATGCCCAGGAAGGAATAGTTGCGCCAACTCTTATTGCTAATTTAAATAAGATTTTAACCGCAGATGCGGAAGAATATATTTTACCAAATAGTCAAGATAGCGTTCAAAAGATATTGGTAGAAAATAAAACGGCTATAATTGTTTTAAGTCTTTCTAAAGAGACATTAGCACATTTCGAGGAAGAAGAAATTGATGAAATTACAGAGCATTTATTACCACTCTTACCAAACCTAGAGGTCACTCAATATAATATTGGTATTGAACAAAATGGACAATTTAGAACATTAGAATCTTTATTAGAACCCTATGAGGAAATTGTAGTACCTACCGCATATAATAACCGTGATAAGGATGACATCCTTAGTGAACGGAATTCCGTGGAGGTAGAAATACCGAGCTTAAGCACTATAATCCCTGCTATTCCTCGCAAAAATGGTCTATTAAAAGATAAAACGGTTTGGCTGAGTGCTGGTCACGGTTGGTTATATAAGCACAATCAATGGAAAACGCAACGTAAGAATAATTACGGAATTGTAGAAGATTTTGGAAGTGTTGAAGCGGTTAATTATTACTTGTTGAAGTATTTGGAAAATGCAGGTGCTAATGTTTGGACGGTTCGGGAACGAGATATGAATGTCAATGAAGTGATTGTTGATGATGAAAGCGATGGTTTCAAAATGAAAGGCTATTGGGCAAAAAGTGCCTCTAGAGGTCATAATAGGAATTACAGATATATTTATTCTAGCGGCAAAGCAACTGCGGCAGCTATTTATACGCCAAATATTCCAGAATCTGGTTGGTATTGGGTGTCAACGTATTACCGCAGCGGTGCAAATAGGACAAAGGAGGCTAGGTATTTAGTACGTCATGCTGGCGGAGAAACAGTCGTTGCCGTAAATCAAGAAACGCATGGAATGACTTGGGTTTATCTTGGACAGTTTTATTTTGAAAAAGGAACACAAGGAAGCGTGATTTTAACGAATCAATCTTCTGATATCAATCAAGCGATTATTGCGGATGCGGTTCGTTTTGGTGGCGGAAAGTCAAGTGTTCCAGATGCTATTGGTGGATTAAGTGGTGAACCTAGGTTTGAAGAAGGTGCATTATATTATACAAAATATCAAGGTTATCCATTTGGGACAAGTGATGTGTCAGTTCGTCCGAGATACGCTGAATGGGAGTTGGCAAAGGGAACTTGGCAAGAGCGTAATAATGCTTGTTATATCTCTTGGCACACAAATGCAGGTCGAGGAAGTGGAACAGGAACAGAGACATTTATTTATAATGGAAATCATACAAAAGGTAGTCCGCAGCTTAGGGATTTCATTCATGACGAAGTAGTGAGCGATATTCGAACAGATTGGGATGCAGGGTGGAGGGACAGAGGAAAAAAGGCGGCTAACTTTGGTGAACTCCGTAACCTCAAAACAATGCCTGGTGCATTGATAGAAATTGGTTTTCATGACCACAAGAAAGATGTGGAAGCGTTGAAAACGCCTAAGTTTAGACAAATTACAGCTAGAGCGGTTTATCAAGGGATTGTACGTTATTATGCGGCGAAAGATAGAAAAACACCTGTTTTCTTGCCAGAACCGCCAACGCACTTAATGGGAAAATCTAATAAATATGGTTCTATTGTTTTGAATTGGAAAGCTCCAGAATTTGGTGGCGCAGGCGGAGATAAAGCAACCGCTTATAAGGTTTATATTAGTACGCACGGGAAAGCATTCGTTGACGGAATTGCAACAACTGATTCGACTTTTACATTGAAAAATGCCAAAGGTGGCTTGACTTATTACTTTAGAGTAACTGCAACAAATACTGGCGGTGAGTCTTTTGAAACGTCGATTGTAGCCGTTCGACCGCCTTACACGAAAGGGAATTCGGTTGATTTTTTAATCATTGATGGTTTTGATAGACTAGATAAATCTGGTGCAATTAGTCAATACGATGGTTCTTATTTAGGAACAACAAAGCGTTTGTTTATTGATAAAATGAACAGTTATGATTATGCGGTTATTCATGCAAAAGGTTTAGAGAAAGCAGGTTTTAGTTTTGATGGCGCAACAAATGAAGCGGTTCATGATGATATGGCTGATGTTAAAAACTACAAAGGTGTTGATTGGTTTTTAGGAGAAGAGTCGAGTGTCGATTATTCATTGGATCTTAAAGAACAAACTATCATCAAAGATTATTTAAATCAAGGCGGTGCTTTAATGATTTCTGGTGCGGAACATGCTTATGAAATTTCAAGAATGCCAAATGGTACGGATCCTGTTTTTTATAGAAATTATTTGAAATCAGCTTATTACGCAGATGATGCAAAAACTTATAAATTCATTGGAAATAGTAGCTCTATCATGGGTAATTTAAGTGGGAATTTTTCTGACGGACAAGGTTCTTACGATGTAGATTTTCCAGATGTTTTAGTTCCGTACGGAGGAGGAAAAACTATTTTGACATATGATGGTGGGAGAGGAGGCGCTGCTGCGGTTGCTTACAGCGGTAAAGATTTCAAAGTCATTAATTTTGGTTTTCCGATTGAAAGTATTCCAAATGATTTGATAAGAAATGAGATTTTTTCAAGGGCAGCTAAGTTTTTAGTTACTCCTTCAATCACAGGAACAGAAATTGTCATTGATTTTGAAGAGCGAGAAATTGATGAGAATGTGATTAAGAAATTACCAAATCCTGCTCGAATTACACCAAATCCATTTGAAAGCGATATCACTATTAATGTCTCTGATTACGAATCAGGTCTAGCAACTTTTACATTATACAATAGTCGTGGTCAGCGTGTCAAAAAGATAAATTGGACACATATTCAAGGTCGTAAAAAGAGTATTGCAATCAATGCCGCTCTACCAAAAGGTATTTATAGTTATTTTATTGTCGTAGGAAGTAAAACAGTAAACGGTAAGGTTTACAAGAAAAAGTAGCACAGGTATTCCTACCTGTG
>CAZMEH010000872.1:0-4567 GCA_964564885.1 uncultured Saprospiraceae bacterium
CGCTGTAAATAATATTGCTTCTTAAATTAATTAATCGTAATATTGCGATATGATTATTGGACAGAATAAATATAATTCGTAATTACTCAGATAAACCTCGTGAGAGGAGTTCCTAATTCTTAATTCTTAATTAATAGAAGTGGGTTTAACAAAATCAACATTATTTACAGAAGAGGAAAATCGCATGGCAGATTTGGCGAAAGCCTTAGCGCATCCAGCACGGATAGCGATTCTAAGGCATTTGACAGAAATCAATGCTTGTGTTTGCGGTGATTTGGTAGAGGTTTTGCCCTTGTCTCAATCGACGGTTTCGCAACACCTTCGAGAATTGAAACGAGTTGGAATTATTCAAGGAAATATCGAAGGAACGAAAACCTGTTATTGTATAAACCCAAAAGTTTGGCAAGAAGCACAATTAGTATTTGCGAAGTTGTTTGTGTCAAATCCAAGCTGTTGTTAATTTAAAAACTGTTTTGCTCCCTTTGTTGTCAATTGTTATAATTGTTTCATTGCTTGTGGCGAGAACTCGTTATTGCTAATATTTGCGTACTAATACGAGTAACAATTTAGCAATTGTAACAATTAGCGACGCAGGAGCGAAACAATTACAATAATTTATCTTCTATTTTTTTATCTTAAATAATCGTATTATTACGATTAATAAAAAATATTACACATGAAAACAAATGAATTTTTAGAATTGTTAGCACAAAACCCAGAAAAGCCATTATTATTTGAATATGAAACTGGACAGTTTATACCAGAGGCATATCACATAACAGAAATAAAAAATGTCAGTATAGAGTCGGTTGATTGCGGCGGAAAAGCACACAGTGAAAAACAAACAGTTGTCCAGTTATGGCATAACGGTATCGAAATCGGTAGCTATATGGAAGCCAAAACAGCGAAGAAGATTTTTGACATTGTAGGGAAAGTCAAACCATTGACAATGGATACAGAAATTTATTTTGAATATGGAAATAAGGAAGTTAGAACGTCCAATTTCAAAGTTCAAAATGTCATCAACCAAGATGATAAAATTACCCTTAAGTTATTCGTAGAACCGACGGCTTGCAAACCAATACAATTAATGAACATATTAGAACAAGCAAGCGGATCTTGTGGCACAGGTTCTGGTTGTTGTTAATATAAAAGAGCAAAGGATCGGACGCCTCATCTTAATAGGAATTGGGTGTCCGATCCTTATCAAGGTGATTTTAATCTAGTCGAATAGACGATTTATCTAATTAGTTTTTAACTTTAACGAAAATCCATTCTTTTGCAGGAATTGAACACACGTTAAGTATTTATGGAAGACACAATAAAGCGCAGTTTTTCAAATCGGCTATACCATTTCTTCACACGCAGAGTAGTTTATCACACACTGACGTGGCTTTTTTTCGTTGTGCTATTAAGCATTTTCGATAGTATTTTGAATAAAGATCAAGGTCTTGGATTTATCATATTTGACCAAGTCATTTTGATGTTTTTCTATGGTATTGGCGTATATTTTAATATACTTTATCTAATTCCTAATTATTTATCTGAGAAAAAATACCTGACTTATTTAGTGCTTTTATTCTTGACGGTTTTCATCGTTACGCCATTGCAAATGGTTTCTAGAATGTTGATATTTCCAGATTATGAAGCCTATTTAATAGCGAATAGACCCTGGATATTCCTGTTTACACTGTTGTTTATTATTGGCTCGACCATTTTGAAAATTATTTCGGATTGGCTGCGACATCAGCGAGAAAGAAAGGAACTGGAGACGCAAACGATGCAATCAGAATTGCGTTTTTTAAAATCTCAAATCAATCCGCATTTCCTTTTTAATACATTAAATAACTTATACGCTTTAACGCTTAAAAAATCAGATAAAGCACCAGAAATAGTGATAAAATTATCTGAAATGATGCGTTATATGTTGTATGAATGTAATGAAAAGTTAGTGCCATTGTACAAGGAAGTCAATTATTTGAAAAATTACCTGGCACTTGAACGACTTCGACAAGGTAAAGACGTGGAAATCAATTTTGATGTAGCGGGTAATTTAGCGAATCAAGAAATTTCACCGCTTTTGTTTATACCATTTATCGAAAATAGTTTCAAACATGGTTTAAGTAATACGCTGGATAAGGGTTTTGTCCATATTAGTTTGAGTATTGAAGCGGACAGCGTTTTTATATTTATTGAAAATAGTAAACCTAGTGTTCCTGCTCGATTTCATAAACGTAGCGGCGGTATCGGATTGGTTAATGTTAAAAGAAGATTAGATTTATTATATTTGGATAAATATGAACTGACCATTGAGGATAGTCCAAAAAAATACAGCGTTAGTTTAGAGTTAGAACTTTGAAAAGTAAAATGTACCGTCGAATTTATTCGACATGGTGTTTTGCTAATGTCGAAATAAAGTTAACTTTATTTATATTGTCCATGAATTTCAATCCATTTCTTCACTTACCAAATTAAGTTGAAAACTATTGTACGAAATTCCGATTAACAACCATTAGCAATACACCATGTCGAATAAATTCGACGGTACATTTGAAAGAAAACAATAAAACAATAATAAAATTCGACCTTATGAAAGTGATGATAGTAGACGATGAGCCGTTGGCTTTAGATGTTTTAGAAACCTTCATTGAACAGATTCCTAGTTTAGAATTGGTGAAGCGTTGCCAAAATGCGATTGAAGCATTTGACGCATTAAAAAGCAATCATATCGACTTGATGTTTTTGGATATTCAAATGCCGCAACTGACAGGAATTGACTTTTTGAAAAGCTTGAAAAATCCGCCAATGGTGATTTTTACAACTGCTTATCCAAACTACGCTATCGAAGGTTATGAGCTAAATGTAACGGATTATTTGTTGAAGCCAATTTCGTTAGAGCGATTTATGAAAGCGGTGAACAAGGCTCAAAATCAGTTTGAATTACAAAATAAAGACGCTGTACCTGCTCAAATTGGTAATGAAGCTGATCCATCGGAGTTTATTTTTGTCAAATCAGACAAGAAACTCGTTAAGATAAAGTACGACGAAATTAATTATATCGAAGGATTGAAGGATTATGTGATTATCAGAACGACAACAGGTCGAGTTATCACACTTCAAACCATGAAAAGCCTTGAGGCAAAATTACCGACGAACTTGTTTCAGCGTATTCACCGTTCATATATTGTTTCTTTAGACAAAATTGATGCGGTTGTCGGTAATATGATTGAAATTAATAAAAAGCATTTGCCAATCGGTAAAAATTATCGAGATGCTTTATTGACTATTATTAACGAGAATAGACTTTAGTGATTTTAGATTTTAGATGTACATAAGTTGAATAGACAAATTAATAAAATCGTACATCTAAAATCGTAAATCGTAAATTTGTGAGATGAAATACTTTCTATTAATTTTTAGCTGTTTATGTATCGTTTTTGTTTCGTGTGATGAAACCGAGGACTTTGTATTGGATACGAAAGAAGCTTATTATCCACTTGAAATTGGAAAATATATTACTTATAGCGTAGATTCTATTCGTTATAGTTCAGCATCTGGCGGAGGTACAAATATTGATACTTCAACTTTTCAATGGCGAGAAATGGTCGTTGATACTTTCCGAGATAGCGCAAACCGACTAGTTTACGAAGTGGAAAGAATGCGACGAAATAATCCAAGTCAAAGTTGGTCATTAGTCAATGTTTTAGCGGTAACCAAAACGGCTGAGAAGATAGAATGGGTTGAAAATAATCGCCGATTTGTAAAAATGTTTTTTCCTTTGAAGTTAGAAGATACCTCAAACGTTTTCCAATATTTTGATGAGTTAGAATTAGTTGCCGTAAATGGTGAAGTAATCGAAGCTTTCAAAGGTTGGGAATATTTAGTAGATGAATTGGATGTTCCTTCCTCTGTGAATAATTTTTCATTTGATAGTACGTCAACGGTTAGTTATGCTAACTCAGAAAATGTCATAGAAATTCGATTAGCAAAAGAACAGTACGCTAAAAATATTGGTCTAGTAGCCAAAGAATATTTGATATTAGATACACAATGTATTAGTGATTGTATAGGAATGTCATGGGAAGAAAAAGCAGAACAAGGCTTTATTTTGCGAATGGAAATGATTGACCACAATTAATATATAAATCAGACCAGGTTTTCAAGTTTTCAAAACTTGGTAAGTCGGTCAGGTAATTAAATCTACAACGTCTGGAAGACCTCGTAGGTTATTGCTCCTGTTCAACCTGTAAAGTACGATGCAATAGATGAAAGAAAATATACTCAAACGAGATAAAATCATAACCTATGAACATCACTTCTTTACCAGAAGATTTGAAAATAAGGGACACTCAAACGGTGCAAGTGTATGATTATCATAGGTTTGAATCTTGTGATCGCACTAAAATAAACCTGACAAAGAATACATTTAGCTTCTTGTTGGATGGAACAAAAGAGTTGGTTACTAATAATAATTCGGTCAAAATTGAGAATGATACTTTCTTACTAATGAAAGTAGGAAACTGTTTGATGACCGAACGTATCGCAGATTATAACAGCACTTATAAAA
>CAZMEH010000873.1:0-4351 GCA_964564885.1 uncultured Saprospiraceae bacterium
ATTTAGGCTTATCAACAGAAATTTTAGAAACGGCTTTTACAAATCGTTGAAACGAGAATGGTTTGAGTAAATAATCTACAACACTAAACTCGTAGCTTTCTAAAGCATAATCAGAAAAAGCGGTTGTCAAAATGATATGCGGCGGATTTGGTAATACTTTTAGAAAATCCAAACCAGATATTTTGGGTAAATGAATATCCAAAAAAATTAAGTCAACACTTTCCGATTTCAAAAATTCTAACGCTTTCAAAGCATCTGGAAAAGTAGCCTTTAATTCAAGTGTTCCTATATCTTCTATGAATTTTTTTAAAATACGCTGTGCTGGCGGCTGGTCTTCTATGATAATGCAGGTCATGTTTTTTAAGTTTTGGATAATTCAATCAACAAATTTACATGATATTCATTTTCTGTTTTCTGAATAGTCAGTTGATGCGAATTTGGATAAATAAGGGCTAATCGTTTTTTTACATTTTCTAAGCCAATGCCTTCGGCTAAATTATTTGTATTTGAAATCGTTTGAAAAGAATTTTTACAAATAAATTCTAAGACATTATTTGCTTTCAATTCAATATTTATATCAATTTTAATATCTTCTGATTGGCTCGCCGTGCTATGTTTAAAGGCATTTTCTATAAAAACCATTAAAATTAAAGGCGCAATCTGAAAAGCTAATTCAATATTATTTTTAGAAAAAAGCACTTCGCCTCGCTCCTCAATTTGCATTTCATTTAGATTAATGAAATTCTCTAGTTGCTCCACTTCTTTTACCAAAGGGACATATTTTTCTTTGCATTCATAAAGCATATAGCGCAAAACAGCGGATAATTCTAGAATAATGCTAGGCGTTTTTGGAGAATTTACAATAGCGTAAGAATAGAGATTATTCAAATTATTAAATAAAAAATGCGGATTAATTTGAGAAGTTAAAAACTGCAATTCACTTTCTTGTATTGCAATTTTCAATTCATCTACTTCACGCTGTTTAGTCAACGCATCCCAAGCAAATTTGAAACCGACCAAAATAGTAGTAACAGGTAAAACGTCAATTAAAGTAAAGAAAACACCAAGAAATTTTTTGCCTTTAGTATCTGCAAAATAGATTTGTTCTAAAACCATTTCTTCCACATAAAGAGCGAGAGCAAGCATTAAAACTAAATATAAGACAAACTGTAAATATTTCTTTTTATAAAAAAAACGAGGTAATAAAGTGTAGTTAATCACAAAAGCGACAAAGGCATAATTAAGGAAAAAAGGTATTTGAAACTCTTGAACGTAAGGATGTTTCTTATTAATAGCATAGAAAATGAAGACCAAAACGTGTAACACGATTTGGAAAAGTATTTCTTTGTAAGGCAAATTATTATTGTTGATTTTCTTAATCATATCTCTAAAGTATTAACGGGCATCTTGTCCGTTCACGCCAATGTTTGTTAATATTAGCCGCTAGTGTTTCGCAAAACGGGCAAGATGCCCATTAATACTTTGCAAATTTTTGTGTTATACTTAATTCAAATATATAGGTTCAATTGTTTTTTCTGAAATGGAATAATGTGAACAACAGTTTTAAGCCTGTCAACGACTGTTTCTCGTCTTTTTTAGAAATCTGTGCTGTTCATAGGCTTACTTTTGTTACTCACCAAGTTTTTTTTGAAATGGTTGATGATAAGATGGTTATTTGCAGTACGTTTTTGAAGAAATTAAAAAATACTAATGAAAAATAATATAATGAGAATTACTTTACTTTTTAGCCTGTTCATTTTTGCAAACACAGTATTTGCCCAAAAAGGAAATATCGAAATCACAGGAATAATTGTAGAAAGTACCAATGAACAACCAATTGAATTTGCAACGGTGATGATTGCCAATAAGGAAACTAAACAACCGATTACAGGTGCGACAACTGCAACGGATGGAAGTTTTTCTCTGAAATCTGCAATGAAGAGTTTTTATGTAGAAATTAGCTTTATTGGTTATGTAACTAAGACGATTCAAGATGTTTCTATTAATGGAAATAAAGTTGATTTAGGTACAATTGCTTTGGAAGGAAACAGCGAAGACCTAGGCGAAGTTGTTGTTCGGGCTGACAAATCGACGGTCGAATTTAAATTAGATAAACGTGTTTTTAATGTCGGAAAGGATTTGAGTAGCACAGGTGCGAGTGCTCTGGAAGTTTTGAATAATGTACCATCAGTTAATGTAAACATTGAAGGCGAAATCAGTTTACGAGGTAGTTCTGGCGTTCAAATCCTAATTAATGGAAAGCCGTCCGTTATTGCCAGCGAACAAGGAAATGCACTCGGAACGATTACCGCAGAAATGATTGAAAGAGTTGAAGTTATTACGAATCCATCCGCAAAATACGATGCAGAAGGTACTTCGGGCATTATCAATATTGTACTTAAAAAGGAAGAACGCAAAGGAATTAATGGTTCAGTTACCTTGAATACAGGTTCACCGCAAAACCATAGCGTTGGTTTGAGTTTAAATCGTAGAACCGAAAAATTTAATCTTTTTAGCCAACTGGGCGTAGGTTATCGAGAGTTGCCAAGGTTTAATGAAGGTGTCAATCGTGACTTGGTGAACAATACAGCGATTTACAGCGAGGGCGAAGAATATAGAAATGAGCAATTTTATAATTTTATAATAGGAACGGATTATCATATTAACGAAACGAATGTTTTGACACTATCGGGAAGTCTTGCGTTAGAAATTGAAGACCAACCATCTCGCACCGATTTTCGTTTTGAGGACTCGACTGGCACAATCGTTTCTGAATGGTACAGAACGGAAACGACAGAAGCAATTAATCCAAAATATCAATACGAATTACAGTACAAAAGTGATTTCAAAGATGACGAAGACCATATGTTGCTATTCAGCGCATTAGGTAATTTCTTTGGAAAAGACCAATCTTCTGAGTTTGAAAATATTACTGTTTCGGGTAATGATGCAAATGGAGAACAAGAAACTCGTACCAATTTTCAAGAAGCAAAATATACTTTCAAACTAGATTATACGAAACCTTTTTCTAATAAATTTACGGTAGAAACTGGTGCGCAATATGTTTTGCAAGATGTCAGCAATGATTTTGCTGTTTCGGATTTGGTCGATGGCGTTTGGACGGCAAACGAAGGCTTGACCAATATTTTCACTTACAATCAATCGGTTCTTGGCGTTTATGGAACAGGAGCTTACGAACATAAAGACTTTGGTTTGAAAGTCGGTTTGCGTGTAGAAAGTACTGATTTGCAGACATTATTAGTCAATACGAATGAATCAAATAATCAAAAGTTTACTAATTTATTCCCTAGTGCACACGCTTCTTACAAGGTAACAGAGCGTTTTTCTTTACAATCGGGTTATTCAAGACGAATTTACAGACCTAGGCTTTGGGATTTGAATCCGTTCTTTAACATTAGAAATAACTTTAGTATTCGTGCAGGTAATCCTGATTTGCAACCAGAATTTACAGATTCTTACGAAGTGTCTAGTATTTATATTTTAGAAAAAGTTACGATGAACGTTAGTGTTTACCAAAGAAATACAACGGAAGTAATTGAACGAATTTCAGTTTTTGAAAATAATGTAAACACATTTAAGCCATTTAATATCGGTACAAGAAATTCAACAGGAATAGAATTTAATGGGAAGTTTACATTACATAAAAAGTTGACGCTTTTAGGTGATATTAACTATAATTATTTCAGTCGTGAAGGCGAATTGGAAGGAACAACTTTTGATTTTTCGGCTAACCAATGGTCAACCAAATGGACTGCAAAAGCTAAACTTCCTGCTAAAATTGACTTCGAAGTCACTGGTCGATATCAGTCAGGTTTTCAAACGGTTCAAGGAAATGTTTCTGACCAATTGTTTGCAGATTTAGGTTTGCGCAAGAAAATGCTCAAAGGAAAAGCAGTCATTAGCGTAAGCGTTAGAGATATTTTTGCTTCTCGTGTTCGTGAAAGTGAAACGTTACAAACAGATTTCAGTGTTTACAGCCGTGGATTCAGAGGACGATTTATGACTTTAGGTTTCAGTTATGGTTTTGGAAAAGGTGAAGCGATGGAGTTTTCTGGAAATAGAAGACGTTAGATTTTAATGTTTAATGTGTAATTTTGAGGTTTCACGGAGATTTCCACCGAGGCTTCGGGACAGGTTGTGGAATTGTAGAGCATTCATTCTAAAAACAAACGCTGTCGGTTTCTAAAACCGACAGCGTTTGTTAAAATAATTTGTTTATTTCTGACAGCCGTAGGCGATCTGACAGCGAAGCGTTCTCACTTCTCACTTCTCACTTCTCACTTCTCACTTCTCACTTCTCACTTCTCACTTCTCACTTCTCACTCTGCAT
>CAZMEH010000874.1:0-3581 GCA_964564885.1 uncultured Saprospiraceae bacterium
TCGAATTTGTAGAAAAACCTGTATTTCATTTTAAACAATTTATAATCGCTACTTAATAGTAGCGGACTGAGTGAAAATAATATTTCATTACATACTATATACCATATAGTTATACATTATAAAATAACATATAATCAAAACATAAGTATCTTGTCATCAAAATAAGTAGACCATACATACATGTGCATGTATGACGTATGAATCTGATCGATGCTAGGCAACGATTAGATTATTTATTTCTTATTAAAAATTGGAAAATGGAAATATTACTATTTAGCTGTTGCAGCCCAAAAAGTAGCATTAGGTATAGAAAGACCGCTATGGTGCATTTCGCCTAATGTATTTACGATACCTGGACGAATGATGTTTGGTAAAATTTGTACATCATATATTTCATCAACACTGGCTAAGTAACGCAATTGTGCTACATTCGTTGCCGTTGGAATATGAATTACATCAAAACCTGATTGATTAGATAGTTTTGCAATATCTAATTGCCTAAAAGTAGAGGAATTTTGACGAAGTTTTGAATGACCCACAAATAAGTAATCACCAATTTTTGCCATTCCTCTAACAAATCCTTTCAAATTGATTAAAGTACGAAAAGTACCATCTTCTGGATTAGCAATCACTACATCGCCTGTTGCAGAAGTCAATAAATACAATTCACCATCATATAATCGAGGAGAATGTGGCATTGGTAAACCTTCAATGGCAATTTCATTAGATGCAACATCCATGATAATTCCGCCTTTGACAATGTTATCTCTCCAACTTTGTTTTGTATTTCCAGTTCCTAATGCACTTACATACTTAGGTTGACCGTTTTCCATTGCCAAACCATTGAGGTGACAACGGTCTTCGGAAGCTAAATCAGAAATGAAATGAGGTCTCCATTTTGGTGTAAAGCTGTACTCTTCGTCAACTAAGCACAAGCAAGAAAAAGAAGTATTGACGCCCCAAAGTCCATCTTTGCCCCAATCAATGTCATGTATATCGACCTGACCTGTATAATAGGTTGCTCGAGGCATGTATAATGCATCATATTTATTTGGACTTTTTGGATAAGTTGGTGCTAGGCGTTTATCATTTTTTAAAATAATAATTTCGCTTTGAGTAGCAACACCCATTTTGTCACCATCAATTGCTAAACCCATTGCTTTCTTAAATGTTCTTGGCAATTGAACTAAGTTATCTTCATCTTTTGCACTAATAAAAATGACTTTACCCGCTTGGTAAGTCGTCAATGCAATGGTGCAACCTAATTGAGTTAGGAGTTCTGGTAGATTTGGTGTGTATTGACAACTAAACGGAGCTGGTGGCTGTGTTTGCATAAAATTGATATTTCAATAAGGAAATTAATAATCCGCTAATATAGAGAAGTTGCTCTATATTACAATTATTTGATACGTAATTGTAACATAGATAACGATGTTTTCAATAAAACGCTTCCTATACTAGTGGTGAAAATTAAAATTGTCATTCCTAATTGAACATTATTTACCATACCATTTTTCAATACATTTCTCTGCGGCTTTTCCTTGAGGTGTATAATATCTAGCATATTCCTTTTCTTTACCTTTAATATCTGGATACCATTTCCAAAGAAAACCGCCTGCCCACCAGTCTTTCTCCCAAAAGGTTTCAAATAAGGCTTCTAACGAATTTACCTGTGCCATTTCATTTATTGGTAATGACTGAATTTTTTTCTCTAATTCCCAAGTATTATACGCTGAACCGTCAACACTCATATAACCGAATTCTGTAAATAGAATAGGAACTTTAGTTTGATTATATAATTTTTCAATTTTAGAAAGTGGCATTTTCCAAGCTGCTTTGAGTGCATCAATACTTGGTGTTTTTTCGTTGACTAACGGAAAATAAGCATCAATTCCGATATAATCCAAATCTTCCCAAAAGGTAATTTTTTCAAATTTATCCCAATTAGCCGCATAAGTCAATTTTCCATCGTACTTCGCTCTAACTTTTTTGATTAAACCTTTCCAATATTGAGGTCTTTTGACAGCAGCGATTTCAAATTCTGTTCCAACACAAAGCAACTCAACGCCCTCTTCGTTCGCAATATCAACCATTTGCATAATAAATTTCTCATAGCTCGTTTCCCATATCTTCCAGTCCTTTTCATTATCAAAATCCATATGCCCAACCCAGCCGCTCATCATCCAAATCTGTGGTTTTAGCATCACTTTAAGACCTTGTTCTTTTGCGAGCTGAATCGTTGTACGGACGCCAATTGGTTTTTCGCCCCACCATTGCCACTTTTTATTATACTGTACAGTAGCATCATTTTTGCGTGTAAATCCATACGGTATCACTGTTATCCAGTTAGCATTACTTGATTTGACGTCTATCATCGGATTGTATCGAAATGAGTCTGGTCTTGCGACTATGCTCAACCCTTTTATTTTTTCTGATTTTGAAGTCTTAGCATTTACAACTGCTGTTGCGGTAGAGCTTTGTGAATTGCAGGAAGTGATGAATATTAAATGTATAAATAAGGCTAGTATTATGGTTTGTTTCATATGATTTTGATTAAATGGCTGTTAGACATGATTTACAGGATAAATAAGGTTATTCTAAAAATACTACTTAATTGCTACTTTTAAGATAGAAAAATCATAATCATTATCATACGACAAAAAACACTTATAGCTTCTCCTATTTGAAATAGAATAACTATAAGTGTTTTTTATTTTCACCTAGTTGACTAATCTACGATAGCCCTCACAACAGGCAGGCATCGGGACAACGGTACATTTATGAAGGCATTAATCGTTTTAATAATTCCTCTCGCTTACGAGTTGAAACTTCGATATTTCTACCATCGTTCATTTGAACATAACCTTGTTTTCCTCGAATGAACTTCGTCACGTAAGTCAAATTGATTAAATGCGACTTGTGAACTCTAAAGAAATTATACTCACTCAGCATTTCTTCATAATATTTCAACGTCTTAGTAATGACGTATTTCTTCTTACTTTCCAAATAGAAAATCGTATAATTTCCACTTGCTTCGCATCGAAGAATATCATCACGTTTGACAAAAGAAAACCCTTCCGTCGTTGGTAAAGCAATTTTATCAAACGAGCCGTTCAGTAAATTTTCTTTGAGTGTAGAAATGTTCGTGTGTGATTTGGAGGTTGTTATACCTTTCTTCTTACGAACCTTCTCAACAGCAGCTTGCAATTCTTGAATAGAGATTGGTTTCAACAAATAATCTATCGCCGAAAATTTAAACGCTTTGATCGCATACTGGTCAAATGCCGTTGTAAAAATTACGTCAAATGGTACATCTTCGTATTTTTTCAACAATTCAAAACCATCTTCTACCGGCATTCTAATATCTAAAAAAACTAAATCGGGATCACATCTATCAATAATTTCTTTAGCAGAAGCTACTGAAGGAGCTAAACCTTCTATCTTTAAATCTGGTACATATTTCTCACACAATTTCTTTAATGAGGCTCTATTTTTAGATTCGTCATCAACAATAACTGCTGTCATTAACATATTCTATATGATTAGTTCTGAATAATTATTTATAATTGATAATAAAATCT
>CAZMEH010000875.1:0-2252 GCA_964564885.1 uncultured Saprospiraceae bacterium
AATGGCTTTTTTATGAAAAACTATCGGTTCTTATGATTCCGAATGCTCGGGAGTGAGAAATGACGTTTGCGAAATCTTGAAGATTTGGCAAAAGGCTTGTGACCGACTGATTTGCCAAATCTTCAAGATTTCGCAAATCTCTTTTTTGCAAATTATTTCAATACAGCGTTTTTCATATCAAAAGCTAATTGAATATAAGTCTTGTTATTAAATTCAAATTCATCTATTATCTTCCAACCTAATTTTTTGGTGTGTGCCTTTTCAGAAATTACGTTGACTTTATTTATAAATGTAATAGAAATTGGATATTTTTTATAAAATTCAATCCTCATTTCTTCGAAAATTAAATTCAATAATCCTTTTCCTCTATAATTTTTTTCAATACAAACTGGTCCATATTGAAAACTATTCTCTACCGTGATTTCATTATCATTAAAAGATAGTGCTGGAAAACGAGATACCATAAAATTGAAAATCTCCCATTGCTGAAAATATTTCCAATTCCCAGCAAAAGCATATGCAATAATCGTATTATGCTCATTCTCGGCTACAAAAAGACCATTTTGTAGAATGATTTCTTCGATTTGATTTACTGTAAATGGTGTCGTTACAAAACCATTTTTCAGCTCTATTTCATTTAAATTATGATACAAATTTCTTTCTTGAAGGGATAAAATCCCATCTATGTCACTCGTATTTCCTATTCTGGTCTTTATCATTTGTGCTTTCTCTGTGATTATTAGACAGGATTAACAAGATTAACAGGATTTGCTTTATGACTTTTAGGTTCCTTTTAAATTCTTCCTGTTTATTCTGTTAATAAAGACTATTATTTGCAAAGAAACTACATTTCTAATAACTATCATTTGAATTTTAAAAACATTGGCATTAATTTATCATAAATGATGAATTAATGCCAATGGCTATGAGTTATTTAGAAAAATTAATGTACTTGCTTTTTATTTATATTAAAGCATAGCGCAATCTTTAAAGTCAATTTTTCTTATAATTTTTATACAAGGCTTAATGCAGCTTTTACTGGATGCTGATTTTTTTTGAATGTAATAATGGTATCACTTTTTAAATTGAAAAGATGATGCTTTTTCATATTGGTAGGAATAGGCATATTGTTTTGTAGGAAATTCTCTTGAACAACCGTACTGATCAAGCATTCAAATAAATAATCCTTTGAATAGCTTGGGAAATGAGTATAGCATTGTTTTATCAACGCAGAATTTGGATAATTCAATCCTGGCATTCCATTAATATCAAAAAACTTGACGATACCGTTTTTATCCAATCTTGCGTCAGCACGAGTCACACCACTGATTTCTAATGAATTAACGATACGAGGAACGTACTCTTTTAATTGATTCAAGATATTTTCGTCATGAATAATTACTTGCTGTTCATAATGAGAAGGCAAACTGTAGTGCGCTTCACTTAAAATCTCCGTTGAACAATCCATTCCTTTTACTTCATTAAAACTTGGCAACAACATGATGTCTTCGCCCAATTTCAAAAAGCCACAGGTAATATCGTTATTCGGTAGAAACTCCTCTATGATAATATTACTTGTTGGAAAGTTTTTCAACAAGTCGTTGACAACATTTATAGTTTGTTGTTCATCATTTACTTTTGTAACACCTTGAGAACGAGATTCGTTAGTAGGTTTTACGACCATCGGGAAAGACAACTGAGCATTCTCAATCAACTCTTGCGCATTTTTTGCATTAGCTTGGTCAATGATGAGGAAACTAGGGACAGGAATGCCTGCTTCTTTAAGTGTTTTTTGACAAACCTCTTTTTTCAAAAGCCTCAAAAGAGTACTAGAACTAGAACCAAGCATTGATAAGTTATGCTTTTCTATTTGCGCTGGCAATTCATGTTGCGCTCCGTTTTCGCCATCTACCCAATAAGCATTTGCCCAAACTAAAGTGTCTGACTGGGTTTTTTCCAAGATTTGCTTTAGTTCGTTTGGTGATTGTACTTCCACCGTTTGAACTTCGCAACTTAGTTTTTGTAATACATTAGTAACCGCTTCTAAGCTTTGAGGAGATGTCATCCAGCCATTTATCCAGTGACCTTGACTATTTATAATTAGAACTTTCATTAATTAATATTTTTGAAGTAGGAGTTTTTTTTAAATAACATACTTCTTTCAACAGTATCTTGGATTAAATATCCAATAATTCTTACATGTAAGTGTTTGAAGAGGAATAAGTTTACTTTTTTTTAAAATTATTTTTATC
>CAZMEH010000876.1:0-7559 GCA_964564885.1 uncultured Saprospiraceae bacterium
AACCGCAGCAGGAACAGCACATAATCGCTCTAATTGCAACCCATTCATTAGGTAGAAAAATCCTCTTCCCTCCTCGCCTATCAAGTTTTCAACAGGAACTTTCACATTATCAAAACTGATTTCGGCAGTATCCGAAGCGTGCCAACCCAGTTTTTTCAACTTACGACGAGAAACGCCTTCTGTCTTTTGGTCGATCACCAACAAACTCACGCCTGCCGTTCCAGCTTCTGGATTTGTCTTAACTACAGTAATTATAAAATCACCATAAATACCATTCGTAATGAATGTTTTAGAACCATTCACCACATAATGGTCGCCGTCTTTAATGGCTTTTGTTTGAATGTTTGCAGCGTCCGAACCTGCGCCTGGCTCAGTAATTCCAATCGAGGAAATCAAATCACCGCTAATGATTCCTGGCAAATATCTTTGCTTCAATTCCGCTGAACCATATTTCACAATATAAGGTCCTGACATATATTGAACAACTTGCTGCGTAATCGCAAAGCCACCAGAATTCATGCGACCTAGTTCTTCATTAAACACTACATCGTAGAAAAAATCCAAACCCATTCCGCCATATTCTTCTGGATACGATAAGCCTAAAAAGCCCATATCGCCCATTTTCTTCCAAATATCTCTCGGAACACGTCTTTCTTCTTCCCATTTATCAATATGAGGTCTTGCTTCTTTATCTAAAAAAGCTCGTAAGCTTTCCCTGAACATTTCATGCTCTTCTGTAAAATAGTATGATTTCATGTGTTTCAATTGATAATTGACAATTGATAATTGATAATGAAAAACGATTTCATACAATCATTTTCTAAAATAATCAATAATCTTGTCATAGTTTTTTTATTTAAAAATCAAATATTGAAAATGGTATTTGTTGTAAATTGTCCATTTTCAATTATCAATTATTTTTTCCTAAGCCCAAATGATTTTTTCTTTTGCTTCATGCCAGTTCAAATATTGGCTCAAATATCTATCGTCGATTTCACCTCGTTTGACTTTTAATGTTGGTGTTAATAGTCCATTATATTCTGACCACGCTTCTTCTAAAATAATAATCGTTGATATTTTTTCAAAATTTGGACGTTCATTATTCGTTAATTTTCTACTTTCTTCAATAGAAGCCATGACCGTTTTCCTATCTTCTGCCAAACCTATTTCTGAAAGATTGACTAGAGCGATAGGCTGCGGAAGACCCAAACCAGCAACGCAAACTTGTTCGATAAAGTCATTTTTAGACAAAATTTCTTCCATCGGATTTGGTGTAATATAACTTCCTTTTGAAGTTTTGAAAGCATCTTTTACTCGACCGATTACACGAACAAAACCATTTTTATCTATCGTTCCTCTATCACCGCTGTGCATCCAGCCATCAATCAGAACTTCCGCCGTTTTTACCGGTTCTTTGTAATAACCTTGCATTATATATGGCGTTTTCATTAAGATTTCGCCTGTTCCTGGATGAATTTTGACTTCGCCTCTAGGTATCGCTTTACCAACCGAATCAGGTGGAGAATTTGGGTCAGGACTATTCGTCATTGAACCACAAACCTCTGTCATTCCGTAGGCTTCGACTAATTGAATATCCAGTTTTTTAAAGAAATCTTTTATAAACGCTGGCGTAATTGCTGCGCCTGTTGCTGCAATTCCCACATCTCTCAAACCCAAAGCGGTTCGTAATTTCTTTTTAATGATATTATTAACAATTGGAACTTTCAATAAAAAATCTAAACGCTTTTTAGGTATTTTACCAAGCACGCCTAAATAGAATTTTGTCCAAATACGTGGTACTGCAAAAAACAAAGTCGGTTGTGTTTCTTGTAAATTCTTAGCAAAAGTATCTATGCTTTCCGCAAAAGAAATCGTTCCACCAACTATTATGCTCGGCACTTCTACCGCCATTCTTTCCGCAACATGATTCAATGGTAAAAATGAAAAACATTTGAGTTCTGGTAATTTATATATTCCAACCCAATTATCTTCTTTCTCATGTTCAATAATCAAAGCTGGCGTTCGATGGTTAAGCATCACACCTTTTGGTGTTCCTGTTGTTCCCGAAGTAAACTTGATTGTCCAAAGACTATCTAAATCTGGTGCAAAATTATCTGTCGCAGGTTCATGTTTTTCAATCAACTCATTCCAATCGTCGCCAATCGGCACAGTTGCATTTCCTTTATATTGAGGAAATTTAATGACTTGAACATCTTCTGGAATCGCTTCACTCTTATTATCCCATTTTTCTAATTTTCCAGCAAATACCAATTTTACATCACTCAATTGAATGACTTCTCCAAGTTGCTTTTTTGGCAAACTAGCATAATATGGAACGGAAACGTAACCGCCCATCATAATGGCTAAATCCGCCAATATCCAATGATAACAGTTCTTAGAATAGATACCAATATGGTCACCTACTTGCAAGCCTTTCGCCCTTAATGCAGTCGTCATTTTTCGAGCTTCTTGACCTGCTTCGGCATAAGTGATGGTATGCCAAATGTCGCCTTCTGGCTGGCGAAGAAAGACTTTGTTCGGCTGGACTTTTTCCCAGTGGTAAAAATGTTCTATTACTGATTTCATTGGTATTTGATTTTAATGGACAATTGAAAATGGATAATGGATAATGGATAATGCTTTAAAAGCATTGGGTATTATTTCAATTCGTTTTAAAAATTGAGAAACCTTATGCATTGTCAATTATCAATTGTCCATTGTCCATTAATTCTATATTCTAATAACGCAGAACGATTTCCTCGCATCTGAATTGGTATATCTTCTGTATTTGGATATTGTTGAAAACCAATCAATTCAAAACCAAACGTTTTGTAATAATCAATGATAGATGGATTGTTGCCCCAAGTATCCATTCTGACTAGCTTCATTTGATGTTCTTTTGCATAATCAACGAGCCAATTGGTTACTTTTCCAAATAGTTTTTGTCCTTTATATTTTGGATTGACAACTAGTCGATGCACATAAACTGCAATTCCAAGTCCATCATCTTTCCAAGCCATATCGTAAGTTGTGATACTAAAGATACAAGCTATTTTATCATTAATCACAATTTTAAATGCTCTTTTATATTCAACATCATTATCTAAAACTGTTTTATCATAGCCAACCCAAACAGGATAATTTTTCTTTTTTTGATATAAAATGGCTTCATCAAACAAGTGATAAACAAAAGGTAAATCTGATTTTTCAGTATTGATTATTTTCATTGTTTTATCACTATGTTGTTTTAATTCTTTTGACATAATTTTGTACTTCTGGAATTTTCAAATACTCTTCATCGTCTATGTATCCACAAATTGTTGTAGACTCTATTTTTGTTAACAGGATTAATAAATCTTTTTTCTCTTCACTAGACATTTTTTCTAACCAAATGAATTCAAAGATGCTTTCTATCAGTTTTTGTTCTACATCAATATTTTTTTCTTCCTTAAGCTGCTTTATTACTATCTCAATTCCTTTTTGAAGAGTTTTCAAATCTAAGTCGATTGAGTTAAATTCAATAAAATCACACAAAATATCTGATGCAAATACTCTAGTTATTTCTTCTGCTGATTGAATATTTAATATTAGTCTTTCAAAAAAATCCGTTTTAGATACCTCATCTTTGATTATCACTTCATGAAGTAAAACCCTTTCTACTCTATTCGTTTTGTCAAAGCTTACAGTATATTTCCAATGTTCGCTTAATATTTTACCTGAGAAAAGTACAACTCCTGTTTGATTACTGTTTTTCAACTCGAATCGATGTCTAATTGGATATTCAGCTTCTATGTTTTTCATCTTTTATAATTATAACTAATATTCTTACTTTAGGATTTTTAGCAATATGACAATGCTGCAATAAAACAGTAAAGCAATCACTTCTCCTCCGTTTCCATCGCTACCATCATTTGTTGTAAACGATATGGTATAAAATTTCGAATAGCATAAAGAATGCGCATTTTCCAGCCAGTGACTTGAAAATTCTTCTTCTTTTGAAATGCTTTCCAAACGTCATTAGCCACTTCATTTGCCGTTGTATAAACTAACCCTTCAAAGGTTTTCACCTTTTCCATGTCATTGGATTTTCGGAAAGCGGTATCTTTAATCGCTGCCGGGCAAATCGTAATGACATGAACTTTCGATTTCATCAAACGCAATTCTTCGGTCAATCCTCGACTGAAATGTGTTACAAATGCTTTCGTCGAAGCATAAATATTCATTCGTGCAATAGGCTGAAACGATGAATTAGAACTAATATTTATAATTGTTCCTGCATCATTTGCCACCATCTCTTTTAGAAAATAGCGAGTCAACTGAAACAGGTTTATAATATTCAAATTGATAACCGCTAGTTCTTTTTCAATCGGAATATCATTGACATAGCCATAGTTTCCAAAACCTGCATTATTAATCAAGACATCAATCGTCCAATTATTTTCTTGTACCCAATCATAGATACTTTTAGAGTTAGTAGGAATAGACAAATCCTTTTCTAATGTATGAATTTCAGTATTTGCAAATTCATTCAATAGCTTTGCTTTCGCTTCATCTAGTTCTTTTTGAAATAAGGAAACCCAAAGCAAACGATAGCCATCATTCGCAAAACGTTTAGACATTTCAAACCCAATTCCACTAGAACCTCCTGTGATAAGTACTGTTTTCATATAAGTAGTATTGCTTTATTGTCGTATTGATATAATGCTATATTGGTCGACTTTAAAACAATACGGCAATAAGACAATAAAACAATTAAAAAATGTTTACAAGAACAAATCGAGCATCAATGGCTTTTCTGGATTAACTGCATATTTAGTAAAATCAGTTACACCTTCTTCACGCATTATATCTTCATCAATAAAGAAATTGCCCGTACAGATTTTACTATCCCTACTCAGAATTGCAAAAGCAGCATCCGCCATAATATCCGTTGTTCTACACATTTCTAGCGCGTCATCTCCACCAAGTGCGTATTTAATAGCTGCCGTAGCAATGCCTGTTTGAGGCCAAAGTGCATTCGCAGCAATACCATATTTTGCTAATTCATTCGATTGACCAAGCACTGTCATACTCATTCCATACTTACTCATCGTGTACGCTAAATGTGCTCCAAACCATTTTGGGTCAAGGTTAAGCGGTGGTGATAAAGTTAAAATATGTGGATTGTTTCCTTTTTTTAAATATGGAATACAATACTTAGAAACCATAAAAGTACCACGAACATTGACCGATTGCATTAAGTCATAACGACGCATTTTCGTTTGTTCAATTGGTGTCAGACTAATAGCACTAGCATTATTGATTAAAATATCAATACCGCCAAATTTATCAACCGCTTGCTCAACCGCCTCTGCTACTAATTCTTCTGAACGCACATCGACGACTAAAGGCAATGCTTTTCCGCCTGCTGCTTCAACTTCTTCCGCTGCGGTATAAATTGTTCCTTCTAGTTTTGGATGTGGTTGAGCAGTTTTTGCTGCAATCACAATATTTGCACCCAATCCTGCTAGTTTCAATGCAATCGCTTTCCCTATTCCACGACTTGCACCTGTTATAAAAACTGTTTTATTTTTCATTTTTCTATTCTTTTATGGCTGTATTATTTTATGGCTTTTATCCCTCAATGGAACAATGAAGCCATGGTTTTTTCACATTCCCATCATTCCTTTAATCACATTCACCATTCCCATTCTATCGCCATGCAAATGCTCTGCACCGTCAACATAAAGCGTAATTCCTGTGATATAAGAAGCCAATGGACTTGTCAAGAATATAACCGAATTGGCAACATCTTCAATCGTTCCAAAACGACCCAGCGGATTTGCATCCCTAGCTTCTCCGAGCATATCTTGAATCGGTTGCGGATAAGTCGAAAGACCAGAAGATTCGACCGTTCCTGGCGCAACACAATTAATACGAATATTGTGCGAACTCCATTCAACAGCCAATGTTTTTGTCAAATTCTCCACGCCTGCTCGGGCTGCACCTGTGTGTACCATTCCAGGAAAACCACGCAATACATTTGCAGTTATATTTAAAATATTACCGCTTTTTTGTGGAATAAAGAAAGCTGTTGCCATTTCACGAATCATATAAAATGTCCCGTTTAGGTTATTATTAATCACCGCATTCCAACCTTTTTCATTGACATATTCCGACAATGACGGAAATTGACCACCTGCATTATTAACTAATATATCCAATCTTCCATGACGTTCTTTGATTTGTGCAGCGAGTGCTTTGATGTCTTCTGTTTTGCGAATATCACAAGCTTTGTAATCACATTCGCCAAATTCAGACAATTCCTCTGCTGCTTTTTTTAATGGTTCTTCCTTGCGTGAAGCAATCGTCACTTTCGCACCTAATTGCAAATACAATTTAGCGATTCCGTAACCGATTCCGCTTCGTCCTCCTGTGACAAGCACAATTTTATCTTTGAATAATTTTTTATCGAACATTGTTTTGTTTTTCGCCTGCCTGTCGTGCCTTGGCAGGCAGGGCGAACGGCGAACGGCTGACGGTTGACGGTTTTTGCCGTTCGCCGTATGCCGTCAGCCGTTTGCCGTTCTTTAATCTCTTAATGGAATTTTCATCATCGCTCTTGTGTCTTCGATACTTGCGATTTCACGACCAATCAATCTAGCCAATTGTACGCCTGATTCGACAAGTTCACCGTTTGATTTTGCCATTTCGCCCGTTGGTAAATAGAAATTATCTTCCAAACCAACACGGAAATTTCCACCCATTGCAGCAGCGATTGCCGCCAAACGCCATTGCTGACGACTAATCACAATAGATTGCCAAATAGAACCTTCTGGCACTTGACTAATTTGATGTAATAGATTTTCTGGCGTTGCTCCAATGCCGCCCATTACGCCCATGACAAGGCTATAAGTGGCATTTTCTGGTAACAAACCCATATCACGAAGCGGTTCTGCATTGCGAATATGTCCAGTGTCAAAACATTCCATTTCTGGAATCGTACCCGCTTCATTCATTACTTTTATTACATATTGCAAGTCATCAAACGAGTTTTGAAATACACCGTTATAGTGAAATTTCTTACTTCTTTTTGAATAAATCGCATAATTCATACTTCCCATATTGAACGCTGCGGTATCTGGTTGAGTAGCCGAAATATGTTTCATACGGTCTTCAATCGACAAACCGACTGCGCCAGTTGAGAAGTTGATAAGGACATTTGGACACAACGCACGCACTTCTCTTTTGATGTCTTGAAATACTTCGGTTCTCCAACTCGGCGTTCCATCGTCTTCTCGTGCGTGAATATGCAAAATACTTGCGCCTGCATCTACGGCACGTTTTCCTTCTTCCGCTATTTCCTTTGGTGTGTAAGGAATCGCAGGACAATGATTTCTATTTGTTGCTGCTCCTGTTAAAGCGCATGATAATATTAGTTTCTTCATATTAGTTTTTTTGAACACGGAGACACGGAGGTCACAGAGTTATTTTTGTGTTTCGTTTATTTTTTTGAACACGGAGACACAGAGTTTTTTGTGTTTCGTTTATTTTTTTTGAACACGGAGACACAGAGAACA
>CAZMEH010000877.1:0-17485 GCA_964564885.1 uncultured Saprospiraceae bacterium
TTGCGCTTTTAAAGCCCGCTGTTGAGTTTAATTTGATTTTGCGTACAAACTGTTAGTTTTGGAAATAATAGTGCTTAAATCGCCTTATTTTGATTTGGAACGTAAGCCTGATTCTAAAATTTAAAAAGGTTCTTAAAAAATTGCTTCATTCGCCACTTTTAAAACTAAGATTCAACTTCATTTAGCCATTTTTGCATTTCGTCATTTTTGCACGCACAAAAATGATTTTAAACTAGATTTAAGCTCAGTTAGCTGATTTTTTTGTGTTTTAAAAATATTTTTCAAGAAAAAAATATACTACTTTAAACAAGTTTTTGCTTAAAAAAAGTGCTGTGATCCTTATTTTTCAGTAATCTGTGCGTGCAAAAATGACGAAATGACGAAATGACGAAATGCAAAAATGACGAAATGATGAAATGACGAAATGCAAAAATGCTTAATTTGATTTCGTTAACAATTTTATGTGTTTTTCATTAAATAAAGCTTCGTAAAAAATATGGCTAAATTTATTGTTTTTGGGAATCAAAAAGGTGGAATTGGAAAAACTACCTTCACTATATTAGCAGCTACAGCACTAAGTAAATCACCTTTTAACAAGAAAATATTGTTAATTGACAACGATAATCAGAAAAGTGTTATCAGATTACGACAATATGATGAAGAAAATTATGAGGAAAAAGCACCTTATATGATTATGGATATGACTTATAAGGAAATTGTTGAAAATATAGAAGATATTGACAAGAATTATGACTATGTTTTTATAGATACTCCTGGCAAACTTGATGCAGAATTGCCACCTGAACAACAGGAAGTAACTAAAATATTATTATTAACAGACTATTTATTTCTACCATTTAAAGCTGGTGCATTGAATTTGGATGCCACAACAGACTATGTGAAAATTTTACTTCAGGCTCAACAACATCGAGCAAAAACTAATAGACCATTGATTACTTATGGAGTAGTTAATTTCTATAAAGAACGTAGTCGTATTAATAGAGAATTAAAGGAAGAATTGAAGTATTTAAAAGATAATGCTGGACTAGAATTTATGCAAGCTAGCTTAAAACAATACACTGCATTTGAGTACTTAAATACATATGAAAGTTTGTATAATCCAAACTCAAATGATACAGCAAAAGTGAATTTTTCTGTATTTTTAAATGAATTTTATAGACTAATAAAATAATGGCTAAAACAAGAAAAATAAGAAGAAGTCGCTTTGAAGGAATCAGCCTTGATTCTTTAAATAAAGAGGTGGCTAAAGTGACTAATAAAGGCATTAATAATGATAAAGAAATTGAAGAAAAAACTATAATAAAAGCCGCTGAAACTATAACTCCCAAAAGAGGAAAAGGTAGACCTAAAGTAAGTAAAAGAAAACCTTTAAATACAGCTATCGAACCTAAAAATAGACAACGATTAGAATTTTTAGCGATGCTGAATGAAGGTAGTATTGCTGATCAATTAAATAAGATTTTAGACATATATTTTACTGAAATAGAACGAGTAGATGAACTAATAGAAATATTTGAAGAAAAGAAACGAAAACACTAATCGAACCTATTATGATTCTAGGAATTTTGTATTACAAAGGAATTTTTTTCCAAGAACAAAAGTGTAAAATATTAGGTTTTAGATTATAATTTTTAATGAAAAGGAAAGCATTTATAATATTTTTATTTTTGGAATATGGATAAAATAGATTTATTTTTTGAAACCAAAAAATACTGGTCTGATTTTCAAATCAATCTTTTGATGGTCTTAATATATAGAGTGGAGAAACAAGATGCTACATTCAAAACATATAAGTTAAAGGCAAAAGACATCTTGATAGAAAGACTTTCTTTTGAAGAGTTGAGATCTGAAACACAATCTTTTTTAAAAGAAACCTATGAGATCCAAATAGGAAATAAACTAGTTCAATTACCTATTTTTTCGAGTATTGCATTTATAAAGGGAGAAGGTATGATTGAAGTTGGGCTACATCCTATTTTTAAAACCTACTTCTTAGAATTAAAAGAAGAATATACATTAATAACACTAAAAAATTTATTGAAATTTAAATCCATTTTCAGTAAAAACATATACCTGTTTTTAAAAGAAACTAATGAAGTGATTACGATAATTACAATTGATCAATTAAAGGAATACCTTTCTTTGACAGAGGCTTATAGAGACTATAATACCTTTAAAAAACGGGTAATATTACAATCACAAAAAGAGTTGCATAATACAGATATGGCTTTCTTTTTTGAAGAAATAAAGGAAAGTAGAAAAGTGGATTCTATTCGATTTAAACAAACACAAAATACCTTGTTGTCAGCTCGACAAAAAGAACTACAGGGAAAATTAATAAAAGAAACTAAAGTAACTGCTTATCAAGCAAGGAGAATAGTAACAAGATTTATGCTTCAGGAGGTTTATTCTATATTATACTTAATAAAGGAAGCAGAGTACTCTGGACAAATAAAAACTAATATAGCAGCTTATACGGTAAGTACTTTTAATAAAATTATTCTTCAAAAAAAATAAAGACGAACTTATAAAAATAGGGTTTCTTACTTTTATAATGGTCTACAGATTACCATTCTTATTTTTTCAAGAGTAAATTTTTCTTAATATTACATTTAATTGTATCTTTCGTTGTCAGTTTTAAGCCTTTTAAACTAATTCATAAAGTGAAATAAATCGGTTATGCAAAAGAATAAATACACTTCTATTTTTTATGTTTTTTTCATATTCTTAATGCTAGGCATGGGAAATGAAGCTAAAGCAACCCATGTTATGGGTGGTGATTTTAGTTATGTTTGTATCGGGAACGGTCAATATGCGATAAATTTAAGAGTTTTTAGAGACTGTAATGGTGTTAATTTACAGTCAAGCGCACCTGTAACATTTTTTTCTCCTACATGTGGAACTGTAAATGTTACTTTACAAAATCTTGGTGGAGCTACGGTTAGAACTCCATTGTGCCCATCAGAAGATGATGTTTGTGATGGTACTGGTTTTGGTGGTGGTCCAGGTACTTACGGTATTGAGGAATGGTTATATCGTGGAACAGTAACATTACCACTTAATTGTGGGAATGACTGGTCTATGTCTTGGGATCTTTGTTGTCGAAATAATGCAATTACAACATTAACAAATCCAGGAAGTGAGTCAATGTATATTGATGCACAATTAGATAATACACCAGGTGCAAACTGTAATAATTCTCCAGCATTTAATACAGATCCAACTTTCTTCTTATGTGCAAATCAAGAAAATCGTTATACAAGTGCTGCTGTTGATACTGAAGGCGATGATTTAGTATATAGCTTTATTCCTTGTCGTGATGATGTAAGTAGTCCGGTTGGTTATGCAGCTCCATTAAGTGGAACTAATCCTTTGATTGCTACTACACAAACAATTGATTCTGAAACGGGTGAAATTATTATTTTTCCAACTACAACTCAAGTAGGTGTTATTTGTGTTCGAGTAGAAGAATTTAGAAATGGTACTAAAATTGGTGAAATCATTCGAGATTTACAATTTACAGTAACAGATTGTCAAACGAATACCTTACCTATATTATCAGGTATAAATGGAACGGCGGATTCTAGTGGAACAACAGGTCTTTATGAAATAGAGGTTTGTGCTGGAATAGAAGCTTCATTTACTATTCAAGGATTTGATGCAGAAGCTGTACCATCAGCTCAATCTCAAAACCTGGAAATTACTTGGAATTATGGTATTCAAGGTGCTTCTTTTATTACAGATTACAATTTGCCTTATCCTGTATCTGAATTTAAATGGACACCAACAATAGCTGATGTAGGAGAACATGTCTTCTTTATTGGTGCTGGTGATGATGCTTGTCCAATTTTAGGAAGTAATGTTTATGCTTATAAGATAAAAGTATTACCAGCAGTGGTTATTGGAATTACTACTTTTACTCCATCAGATCCGTTGCCGATGAATCCTTCACCAAGCCTAGATACAGCAGGTTTAGATGTTGTGTCAAGTTCAGTAGATGCAACTTATAGTTGGTTTCCAACAACAGGCTTATCTTGTACTGATTGTCCAAACCCTCAAGCTTATCCAGGAGTAACAACTACTTATACCGTAACGGTAGTAGATGATATTACAGGATGTTCGAATACTGCGGACGTAGAAGTTTCTTATTGGAATGTAGCTACTACAGATATTCCTCAAAATTTATCAACTTGGAATGTTTTTCCTAATCCTGTAACTGAATATTCAGTACTAGATTATGAGTTGGTAACTAATAGCAATATTAAATTGGAATTGTATGATATGCTTGGTCAACGTATTGCATTAATAGCAAATGAAAAACAGCCTAAAGGAAAATACCAATATCAAATTGGTAAATATTTAGCTAAACAAGCTAAAGGCATGTACTTTGTTTCAATGGAAGTTGATGGGCAGCAGGTTACACAAAAACTGATGATAAGATAACTGATTGAAAATTATATAATATAAAGATGGTCATATTTCTATATCAATGAATAGAAATATGACCATTTTTATATTATATAATGTGAAAAATAATAATATTTTAATTCTAAAATTTATAGTTTGTTAAAATTACTGTTACTTTTGGAGGAAGATATATATATATATAATGAAATTTAGATTCCCAAATAGTTAGGTAATTGAGTATTTATGTCTCATAAAACTTAAAATACACTAAAGGGAAAATATAAAAGAGGGTTGGATATAATTATTAGTAAACAAAATAAAAAAGAAAAACAACTCCTAAGATGGACAAAAAAACAGCATTTTTAGAGCTAAAGTACGGATGGGTTTATGGAGGTTCTCCAAAGTTTCATATTATCAGTGATATAACACTAATTTTCCATTCTCAACAAACTGACCGAATTACAGTACACACAAAAGCAATTAGAAGCAATGCACAGATTGTTACTTCTTTTTCAGAAGTAAATGATTTGGGTGTAACACAACGAAGAATTATTGAAGTGTTAGATATGAACTCTCGAAGAGTTAGACCATATCGCTCAGATTTTCTTTTAAACAATCGAATTGTTAAAAATATTATTGCGGATTCTTACACTACTCATCGAGTCGTTAAGAATTTCATAGTAGGTCTTTTATTAGAGCATCGTCCTGACGAATTGGTTATTTTTGGTGGAAGAAGAGATATTTTATTATGCGAAAAAGCAGGTGTAAGATTTCACAAAATTCCTAGAATAACAGATACTCAGGAATTACTTAAACAAGAAACAGAACATTTATTCTCGTTAAATAAGATAGCAAGAGTAATTGGTTATGAGTCTGATGTGAATAAAATTTCATCGAATAATCATGAATATTATTTACCTCGTTTCATCACTAGACAGTTAGAGCCGAATAGTGCTACTGAAGATGCCGTAAGAGCATTTTTAGCACATCAAGAATATGTTAATTACAAAGATCATTTACTGATTAGAGCTGCTTTACAATTACAGAAGATTGAGATGTATGAAGCAGAGAAAAGAGGAGAAATAATTCCTGACGCACCAACAGAATAGAATTAGAGTCAAAAATGCGGAATAATCAATTTGATTATTCCGCATTTTTTATTTAATCAATTAGAGTTTTCCTTTGCTAATCGGTCTAATAATATTCGCATCATTTCTTCTGCGGCTATTTTAGCTTTTAATTTTACATAATTTCGATCTACCTCGTCACCAACTTCATAAGTGATCGCTTCTGCACCAAAGGTTCTAAAAATCCAATTCTTACAAATAGGAGAAGAGATATCATAAGGTTCTACTACCCAAGGATCATCAGGTAAACGTTTCTTCATACTATCAATCCACGGATAAGTGATGGATTGATCTTCAGTGATTATTTCAGCATCTATAGGGTATAATATGTCTGCACCTGTTGAATGAAAATCGAAACCATACCAAACCTTATATTTATTTCGCTTCATTTCCTTTTTTAGATATTTCGCTACAGCTTTAACTTCGGGTTGTCTGTATTTGAACCAATCTCTATTGAGATCAATTCCTCCTGTATTATGTCGCCAGTGCCCTTGATCAACACCATCTGGATTCATTAAAGGAATAGCATAAACTTGAAATTTTTTACGAAAGTTTCTAGCTAAACCACTATTATCATCAAGAATGGTTTCAATAAAAGTATGCATTGCTATTTGTCCAGTAATTTCTGGCGGATGTTGTCGTCCAATTAATATAAGAACATTTTTTTCCTCCGTTTCTTTAATCGTCATTAATCGCATAGGTGCATCCAATCGACTCTTCCCAATCTTCTGATTAGAAACATAACTTTTACGTTGTTCCCAATTATCCATCCAATCAAAAATTTCTTTAGAAGTCATTAACTCTTGAGCACTTACCCAAGTTGGCTGTGAGGATACATCAACCTGTAACCAAGCAGATTCTGTATCTTTTTTATCTCGATGAAATTTTGATGAGCGGATTGGCTTCCAAGTAGTACCATCTTGGCTAATCTTAGGAATATAACGATGTCCTCCATTTTGATAAGTTAGTTTAATCGTAATTCTTTTGTTTGTATCCGACCAAACCTTGAAAGCAAACCAGGCACTTTTATTTATTGGTGCATTTTCAGGACTAACAGAGACAATTAAAGTGTCTTTCCCTCCATACATTACATCTCCAACTCTAGCACCTAGAAACTCATTTGAAAGATAAATACCTTGTACTTTATAAGTTGTTCTAGTTTGATAATCAATTTGTTTGGTTCTAGTATCCGTACTATTGGGCGGATCGTAAGTTTCTCCTTGAGGTGTTGTCGTTTGACAACTGACTGTTGTTTGAATTAATAATAGTAGTAAGAATAGATTTCTAAACATGATTTTTGTGTTGTAACTCGACTAGAAGAGGCAAGTTATTCTAAAATGAAATACCCAAAAGTTGATTATTGAGTAACAAACCCATATTTCAAATAAGAAAAGGTTTGCTAAAATTGCAAATAAAAACCTTAAAAATAAAGCTATAATGTAGAAATATTCATTGCTTGAGGGATTATTTTTTTTAAAATGCATTTTTGCATTTCGTCATTTTTGCATTTTAAAGCGCGCTAAAATGCATTATTTATATTCTATAAAACACTTACTTTTACAAAATATTAAAACCTATAATTAAAGTAATGATAGAAAAAATAACCGCATTTTTGGAAAGTCGATTAAAAGATGATCTCCCTTATTCTAATATAGAAAATGAAGATCTTGATGACTTACTTAAAAAATTCATTGTTAAGGAACAAACGAATCCTACAAAAACACATAGAGTTTGTGCTACAATGATTGCATTATTTGAAGAAAATGGAGCAATCTATTTTCCTTGTATTCTTAGACCTCAGAAAAGCCGTGTTCATCCTGGGCAAATTGCTTTTCCTGGAGGAGGTTGGGAGAAAGCAGACGAAGATTTAAGTGATACGGCTATTCGAGAGACATTGGAAGAAGTTGGTGTTATCGTTCCTAAAAGTCAAGTTTTAGGAGATTTAACGGATATGTATGTTCCTCCAAGTAATTCTATGATAACACCTAAAGTTGGATTCCTTAAAGAAAGACCTATTTATAATATAGATCCAAATGAAGTTGATAAGGTCATTGAAATTCCTATTTCAGGCTTGTTAAATCAAGAAAATCATACTATAAAAACCATTCAAGTTCAAAAAGGTGTCAAAGTTGATATGCCAGCCATCCAAATTGGAGAATATTTGATTTGGGGCGCAACAGCTCGAATTTTGAAAGAGTTCACTTTAGTTTTAAGAGAAATGAATTAACTGTTGATTAAGTTTTTTATCAATTCGGCTGTCTCTGCTGGCTGCTCCAGTGGAAACAGGTGACCTCCTTCAAATGGAATAAATTGAGTATTCACAAACTTACGTTTCAAGGATTCGATATCTTTTTCTTGTAAAACAGTATAATTCACAGAGTAAATAAAATAACTAGGCATTTGGAAAGTGATTTTTCCAGGAATATGAGCCATCGTTCTAAATACTTGGTATTCTACCTTTGACTTGAAAGCAAGTTCTACTCCTCCTTCTTTACTTGGTATTAAACCATGTTTTACATAATCTTCAAAGCAATTTGGGTGAAAGTTTTGGAATAACCTCTTAGGCTTAAAGTATTGAAAAGCAGCATCATAGCTATCGAAATTTGTTTTTCTAGTTTTAGCTCTTCCTGATGGACCAACTTTATCTAACATTCCAAAGAAACGCATTAATCTCATTCCTCGAATTTTATGAATTGGGAAAAGTGGCGGATCAAGAAATATGATTTTATCAAATAATTGAGGCTGCCAATGTGCTGCATACATTAAAGCCGCACCACCCATTGAGTGACCAATACCAGTAACTGGCGTTTGATTATGTTCCTTGATATTTGCAATTAATTCTTTCCCAAGTGGTTTCCAATTTGGAGCAACTCCAAATTCTCCATGCGCCATTATTGGAACATATTTTAAATGGTATGCTTCAAAATGCTTAAAAAGCTCATTGTATGTTTTCGCAGGAAAGCCGTTAGCGTGTGCAAACTGAATGGTTGGTTTCATTAATAATGGTTGAATTATTTAAACACAAAACTAAGAAACCTTATAAGATGTTGAGTAAAATTGAAGAAAATATTGTTTTTTGCACTTTTTAAAAATAAAAACTCATCACCTTCTAAATATCTTTTCTGTGAAGTATTATATATTATATATAGTAATTATAATTTCAATAATTACAGCCTGCCAAACTCAAGAAAAAAGTAAACAAGCATTATTTGAACGTCATATTAATCAGTTTGAGTTAATCAATTTACCGATTGATACTAATCTATTGTATCGAGTACACAATAACCCAATGGTTAAAAATCGAATGGATACAATTTATATTCAAAATTTTATTGATGAAAATTATAAGTTAAGATTAGACATGCCTGTTTATGATGGTTATGCTTACGGAGTTCGTCTACCTAAAGAAGGATACATTTATGAAAGTTTAATTCATTACCAGTCAGATAGACGAGAGCAGTCTTTTGTGTTAAATACTTATTCTTCCAAAGGTATTTTATTGGATTCTTTGCCTATTTCTGGTGATAGTAGTAGTTATAAGCGAATTATAGGAGAAATTACAGAAAGTAGAATTATACTACTTCGAGAATTTGTTTTGAATCAACCAGATTCTGTTTCTAAGGAAATGTTATTTGAGATTGACGATAGTGGAATGATTGTCCCTCTTGATACATTTTACCATTAAGAAAAACATAGGTTTTTTATTTTTGTGCGTGCAAAAATGACGAAATGCAAAAATGACGAAACGCAAAAATGCAAAAATGAAGATACGATTATCAAAAGCAATGATTAGGAACTTTAAAATGTCTGATAAAACAAGCATTGCTAAACATGCTAATAATCGAAAGATTTGGCTAAATGTCAGAAATGCCTTTCCTCATCCATATACAGAAACGAATGCAGCACAGTGGATTAGTTCGATGCTAGAAGAAAAGGTTCAAACCAAGTTTGCTATCGTCGTTGATGGTAAGGCTGTTGGAGGAATTGGAGTAGAAATGAAAGAAGATGTTTATTCTCAAACAATGGAATTTGGTTATTGGATAGGTGAAGCGTACTGGAATAAAGGAATTATAACAGAAGCGATTCAAGTTGTTTCTGATTATGCTTTTGAAAAATTTGAAGTTATTCGTTTAGAAGCACATGTGTATCATTGGAATATTGGCTCAATGCGAGCATTAGAGAAAGCAGGTTTTCAAAAAGAAGCCATCCTTAAAAAAAGGGTTTTCAAAGATGGAAAATACGTTGATGAACATATTTATGCAAAATTGAAAGAGTGATAAGGGTTTATTTTTTTAGTAAAAAAGGTAAATCAAGGTCAAAATGTTAAATTTAGAAGTACTTAAACCATTAAATATAGACTTGGTTTTGAACGTTAATTAAGAATTCTTAACTTGCAGTAAATCATCATCGTGTTGTATGTAGTATCTATAAGTATGATAACTTAAAGGTTTTGGAAGTTGAGGATTGATGATTTTCATTATAGATGTGATAGATAAATTTAGCTCTAAATATTTTTTAAGGTCGGCCCGATATATATCTAGGGCTCGACCTTTCTTGTTTTTACTACCTTTCGGACGACCTAATTGCTTTCCCGCTGCTTTGGCTGCTGCCAATCCTTGTTTGGTTCTTATTGAAATATATTCTCGCTCTGCTTCTGCGAAATAGGAATAAATGGCCAGGAGTAGTTTAGAATAATGATTGTTAGTGGATAACTCAGGTTGACGTACAAAAACAATTTGAATTTCTTTTTCTACTAATGTATTTATAATATTAAGTGTCTCAAGCATATTCCTTCCTAGTCTACTCAATTCAGCGACTAATAATCTATCTCCTTGTTCTAGTTTCCCTAATAAAATATCAATCTTTCTCTGTTGTTGATTTTTCTGAGAAGAAACCTCCACTTCTATAAACTCATGGATAAGCCATTGATTTTGTTGTGCAAATCCTAATAGAAGGTGTTTTTGCTTTTCTAAATCTTGCTGGCTAGTACTTATTCTGCAATAGGCAATTGTCTTCATTTGTATCGAATGATAGTAAAAACCTTAAATAGGCTATTAATTTCTATTATAAAGATATTAATATTCAACCCTTTTTTATTAAAAATTTCTTTAAAAAAAACGATGATTATTTTATAAATACAATGAATTGTAGCATACTTATTTAGAAATATAATGCAAAACTAAAGTTTATCAAAAATGTGATTATTAGCTATAATCAAAATAGATATTTTTTAATGTCACATATCTTAAGAAGGAGGCACGGAGTAATTTGTGAAAATTGTGTTTATTTGATTTATCAAATAAACACAAGAAAATGAAAAACGTATTTATAATATTTGCACTTACAATTATTTTTTCAGTTTCCGCTTCGGCAGCTAAATCTTACCAAGGTTATGTTATTTTAAACAATGACATAAAAGTAGAAGGAACTATTCAAATGTTAAGTCCAACACTAAATGAGATTAAAGTAAAGTTTACTTCAAATGCAGGTGAAAAAACTACTTACAAATCAAAAGAAGTTAAAGAATATGGTTTTCAAGTAGAAAAATGGAACAGCAAAACAAGAGTTCATGATATAAATACAATTACTTATGTCCGCCTAGATGTTAAACGTTCTCCAGTCCCTTTTGGTCCTACAACGGTATTACTTGAGCGTGAAATAACTGGTGTAGTTAATATTTATAATCATTTTATAGAGCAAAATTTAGATACGGAAAATCCATTTATTCACATTACTTATGCTCAAAAAGGAGCTGGTGATTTAATAGAAGTTACCAACTTAAACTACAAAGTAATTTTAAAAAGAATGACTGTTGAATATCTTGAGTTAAGTACAAAGGTTGGAACTAAAGGTTATCGTTTCAAGGATGTTGGTCAAACTATTTCAACTTACAATGCATGGATGTCCCACAATGGTAAAGAAGTCGTTTTAGGCGTTAGATAGGCGGTTTTTTTGTGAAGTTTGATAGATAATAAAACCTAAAAAAGAAAAGGCGTTAATTCATTGGAATTGACGCCTTTTCTTTTTGTATGTCCACAATATTGACTTAATAGAACAACGGAACCTGATGATAATCTTAAATCTATTTTGATTTTTAATTTTATAAATACTTGAATATCAAATAGATGAAAAATTAAAAACACAGTTTATAAACCTTAAAATCCTTTTGTTTTAATTATCGTTTAACAGGAAATGCAGCTCTTCCATAATGTGAGAAATGATCAGAAGAACGAATGTCTAAACGATAAACTCGAATAAAACGGTTTAAAAATTTGGTAAAAATTTCGGTGTCTACACCTTTAGAATTTGGATTAAAGGAATAAGCAACGTAATCTATATAGCCTTTTTTATTACAAAATATTTTAACCCAAATTTTTACACCTGTTATATCGTACTTCCATATTTTTGCATAATCTTCCATAGCAATTAACGTCTTAGTCCACTTCGCATGAGCCTTGTCTAAGTCGTTATCACAAGCCTCAATTAAAAACGTGTCATACTTATCAGATAATTTATCAATAAGCAACTCGTTTTCTTCCATAATGAAAACACGAGGTTGACGTTGATCTATTGGAAAATCGAATGGATTAATAGTTGTATTAGATAGGCATAGAAGACTTATTCCTAAAATTATTGGTAAAATTCTCATATTTAATTTCTAATGTTCTTAATTGCAATGACAATCATTTCGATAGTAATATTACAGAAATATAGGCACTAATTACACTAAATGTCTAATTAAGAAGATTAAATTTATATACTTCATTTATTGTTAACGGATTAGAAGGTTAAGTAATTATAGTTTAAATATCATCAAAGTCCAATTTGCAATAAGCGAACTGGACTTTGATGACAATTACTTATCAAAACGATGTAGTTTCATGTTTTCGATTAAAGTAATCAACTTGTCAGCGTATTTCTTATCTGTTGCATAACCTGCTTTAGATAACCCTTTGGCCCAAGATTTATAGTCTGAGCGAGGAATTTTTCTTAAATGTTGATAACGACTACGCTGTAAAAACAAGCTGTGTGCTCTATAGCTTTCCCAAACACTTTGGTATTTTCTAAAAAAGTCTTTGTGTGAATCATCAGAGTGATTGGAGCAATGTCCTGGTTTACAATTTCTAGCAAAACACTTAATGCCAAAATGATTGTTATTATTGACCGCTAAACGACTCTGACCTGCGTCACTTTCTAGTAATCCTTGAGCGAGTGTGATACTTGCTGGGATACCATATTTTTTCATTTCCTTCACCGCTACTAATGAAAAACGCTTTACATAATCACTACAAACCATATTCTTTTGTGCTACAATTTTTGGATTGACATTGTTTCGTTTCGCATAAGTTGGATTCAAAACAAAAGCAATATTCGGAAATTGAGAAGCACTTGTTGACTTAGTTTGTGTTACTGTGTTTCTTGTAGGTTTTGATGCCGGTAATACTTTTGTCGGTGTATTAGAAACTTCATTTGTAATGACATTTTTGGTTAATTCTGCATTTCCATTTACAGGCATTACATTCGGCACATTTTGCTCATATTGTGTTGGAGATTTCAAGTTTAAATTTAGCGAAATATCTTTTCGCATAACAATTAAACTCAGTAAAGCTAAAGTTATAATTCTCCAACCATTTACATGTAGTACGTGACTAGCAAAAAACAACGTTTTTCGAATTTCGTGCTTTGCTTTAACAATTTGCTGGTTCCATTTCATCCCATCTTTTCTATGATTTAAAAGTTAATTAATAAGTTCTAATTAATTGATAATTAGACTATTAACTAGTTCACGTATTTATAACGGATTAATATTTAAATTGGTTCGTTATTATATAACTAATAGTTAACAGTTTTGTAATAATATAATGTATGCTAATGTTTAAACGTGACGCTATTGAAAAAGTAACATAAAAAGTATCACTTTTTTAATAATAGTTATAAAGTTCTGATTATGAATAGATAAGCGAAAATCATAAAATGAATCAAAATAGAATGGAACTAAAATGGTGTCAGAAGTTGTCAACAATTACAGAAAAAAGAGGATTGTGAATTGTGGAAAACTAAATACGAAACGCCTTGCAATTGTAGGTTTGATCTTTTAAAAAATCAAATCTACAATTGCAAGGCGTTTTGTATTTAATGACTAGTAGAGTTAAAATATCTGAAAACTTAGCGTATTAACATTTTGAATTATTCCATTATATATCCTAAACCTTCAAAACTCTGTTTAGTGTACTTTTGAATATCGTCAAACCTCCATTTGTCATTCTCAGAAATCATAGTTACTACAGTTGCTGGAGAAGTTGGATTAGAGTTTTCAGACAAATCAAAAAGAGCATAAGCACTTTTTAAATTATCCGCAAAACGAACTTCTTTAATTTTACCATCCCATTCATTAATACTTTTCCAACGCCAACCACTAAATATTTTTTGTGTACTAACTTTGTCATTGGTTAAAATTAGCCTTTGGATAATAACCGCTTTTTGATGTGTGGACAAATACCTCAATGACTCTAAATCTTTATTTTTATAAAAACCTAGAACAGCTTCAGCAACTTCTTCTGGGTTTCCTTGATTTACTTTAGTAGCTTTTTGAGTTGAGTTACAACTTATTATAATTACTAAAACAGTTAATAGAATTAGTTTCCTCATTGTAATTGTGGTGTTTATGAATTGTTTAATTAATATATTTTTAAAAACATATGTGATCCGCAATATATTAATTAAAAAAATGTCAGGAAAGTTATTGCTTCACAATCTTTCCTTGAAAACTTGAATTACTGTCATAAACCTTATAAAAATAAATACCTGTTGGCAAACCTTGTAAATCAACCTGTTTGAGTGAATTCCAAGGTAAAGCCCATTTTTCTTGTTTTATAAGTTTCCCATCTACACTATATAAATCAAAAGAAGTATCATTCCTGAAACCTTCTAATTTTATCCAAACAGAACTACTTGTCGGATTTGGAAAAATAGTTGCTTGTCCTCCCGTTTCAACACTTCCAGTGCTGGAAGTTGCTATTGCTTGATTAACGGCGGCTAAAGCATCAATTACACCATATCCATAAGTATTATTAGGAATGGTCATTCCAGAAACGCCACCACAGTTTTGATCGGTTGTTCGTTGAACTGCTGTTTGTTCAATAATATCTTCAATTCGATTGACATCACCAGCCAATGTAGAATCTGCCGAAATCATCAAAGCAACCAAACCTGCAACATGAGGTCCAGCCATACTTGTACCAGAAGCATTTGCATAGTTCCAGTTTCCAGAACCATCACCAACAGTCATGTATGAAGTTGTTGCAACACCAGGAGCGGTTACATTTGGTTTGAGTCGATTACTACTATCTATCATCACAGAACCACGGCTACTAAAATTCGCAATGGTATCGTTCCAATGCAATGCACCGACAGAAAAACTACCTTCAAACATTGCAGAAGGAGCTTGAACCGTGTGGCAGTCTGGGCCACTATTACCAGCAGAAACTACGACAACAACCCCAGCCATGCGCAAATTCTTGACAGCTTGTTCCATTAAAAAGAAGTTACTAGAATCACAACCTTCGATTTCTGGACAACTCCATGAATTATTAATAACATGAGGCGCTTTAGTTGGATCTGGGTTTTGGTCATTTAGATCTGTTGGAGCTAAAAACCATTCAAAACACTCAATATATGATTGAGGACTTCCCCAACCTCGTTCCATATTTCGACAACCAATCCATTGTGCACTTGGCGCAACACCAAAGTCCACAATACTATCAGAAGCGACCATTGTACCAACCGTATGTGTACCATGTCCATTATCATCACAAGGATAAGCAACATCTAAACCGCAAGGGTTTGTAGAATCGGCGTGTAAAGGGTGCCAATCATGAATAGCGTCATGCCAACTATAATTATGATTAGCAGTAGAACCATCCCAGCCACGGTATTTTTCTTTAATGCCTGGAACTTGCCAACCGTAACCAGTGTCTTGTCCACCAACTACAACACCTTGACCTTTGAAGCCTAACGCCCAAACATCATCTGCCTTCATTCTTCTAATGCCCCAGACTGATGAGTCTCGACTATTTACAATAACGCTTCTATCAATTTCTATTGGATCGGCTCCTTTGATTGGTGAATTATAAAAAATGCGCTCGACTTCTGACTGTTCTGCCATTTTTTGAATTAAAGTAAAATCACCTTTTACCCAAATAGCATTGATAATTGAAAATGGTTGATATAAGACTTGTTCATTTTCAAGGATTTGTATCAAATTAGTTTGAGTCTTAATTGCATTATTATATAACTCATTATAAACAAATGCGCCTTTTTCATTTTTGTCTGTAATGAATTTGGCAGGACTGATATTAGCTTGTTCTTTTAGATAAACAACAAATTGAATATCGTTTTCTGCTTGTTTTTGCCAAAGTGCATCAGTGATTTTTGATTGCCAACTTTGAGCATTTAAATTAATTGAAACGATAATCAATAAGGAAAGAAGTATAGTTTTTTTCATGGTTGATATTTTAATGTTCTTTTTTATAAACTCGACATTCATCAGCTAACATCATTTCTAAATGATAATTAATTCCATTAAAAATAAGTGTTTGATCTTCGGTTGGTTCATAATTTACTATTGAAAATTCAAAACTAAGGTCTTTTGTAATACCATATTGACTTTTTAAACCTACTTGGTATTGGCATGTAATTATAGAGTAGAACGGTTGAATTGTATCGCAATAATAACAAAGAATAGTGAAATGATTTGGTTTTAATTTATTATGTTTGAAACAAGTATTTTGAATGATTTAAAGTGGTTACTATGAGTGATGAGCGTAATAAGTTAATCGTGTTTCAAGAAAAAGAGATTCGTAGAATTTTCCATAACGAAGAATGGTTTTTTTCCGTAGTTGATGTTGTAAGAGCAATAGTAGAAGTCAAGAACTCACGAAGATATTGGAGTGATTTAAAACGAAACCTACAAAAAGAAGGTTTTAATGAAGTGTACGAAAAAATCGTACAGTTGAAAATGAAAGCTTCTGACGGTAAGATGAGACAAACAGATACCGCAAATACGGAAACCCTTTTTCGTATTATTCAATCTATTCCATCCAAAAAAGCAGAACCATTCAAACAATGGCTTGCCAAAGTAGGTTATGAACGTATTCAAGAAATTGAAAATCCAGAACTAGCTGCGGAGCGTGCTAGACAATATTATCGTGCTTTAGGTTATAGTAAAGATTGGATTGCAAAACGGTTACAATCTATTGAGGTTAGAGGAAAACTAACGGATGAATGGAAAGAAAGAGGTGTAAAGGAAGGTCGAGAATATGCTATTCTAACCGCAGAAATTTCACGAGCTACTTTTGGAATTACTCCATCGGAGTATAAAAAAATAAAAGAGCTTAAACGTGAAAATCTACGTGACCACATGACGGATTTAGAATTGATTTTTACAATGCTAGGAGAAGCTTCCACAAAAAATGAAGCACTGAAACAAGATGCTAAAGGTTTTAATGAAAATAAGAAAGCAGCAAAAGAAGGTGGTGCAGCTGCTGGAGATGCATTAAAGGCTTACGAAAAACGAACAAGTTCAAAAATTGTAACAGAAACAAATTTTAAACATCAAATAGAAGAAGCTAAAAATAAGAGATTGTTAGAAAATAAAGAGGAGTGACTTTCTAGATAGATAACTGTTGTATTATTTTGAATAGAAGTAAAGCTTACACTAAAATGAGATAATAGCTTACATAACAGGATATTATATCAATAATAAGTACTGTTTATCTAAGCAATATGATTATCGTTTTTTGATATTGAAAATGGTGTTATTGGAAACAGTAATTGAAAATTTCTGATTATACAGGATATAATCAGAAATTTTTTATAAAAATTATCAAAAGATATAATTAATATTACTTAGATAAACAGTACTTATTATT
>CAZMEH010000878.1:0-7351 GCA_964564885.1 uncultured Saprospiraceae bacterium
ATAATACTCTTTCTTCACTTACTGCAAATCCTCTACCCGATTCGCAATTTTAGTTAACATTTCAATCGCTTCAAGTGTCAAATCGTAAGTCTTTGAAGAATTAATCTGATAAATTTGAGTAAAGTGTATTTTGAAGGGCTCTACAACTATTTCTCCGTTGAACTTCGGATGAAAATCAGTTAATAATCTTTTCATCTCTTGATTAAAGAAACGTTTTGCAAACATTTCATTATCAGATTTGATGATATATTTTTTATCAAAAAAGGGATCATTTATCTGAATATCTTGTGATTTAAATAATGCTTTTCCAACATTTGAAATCCAATATTCTTTAGTCAATTGTAAAGAATAACTTTTATTTTTAGTTTGCAACACAATCTCTGTATGATGATCTTGATCTTCGCCACTTCCTTTCAGTTCTGTTTCAACATCTATCTGACGACCTTTATAGTTGCCTGATAATTTAGGCACATTAGCCTTATACCAAACAGCCGAAGTTGTAATTACGCTCAACCCTAACTTATCAGCTAGCATTTGATAATTATCCTGTATTTTTCTCGCCTGCTTCTTAGTAATAGTAACAAATAAAGCGACCACGCCAATTATAGCAGCTAATACTATTAGAACCCATAAAAAATCTGATGGTGATGATGACATAATTTTATTAGTTTTATTTTTATAAACCTCCTGTAATATCTATTTTTTTAATAAAAATGTTAGACATTTTTGATTAAATTGTTTTTTCAACAAACCAAAACTTGTAAACAAGGAACTATTAGAAACGTAATAGGATAAAAGGGACAACAATACATTAAATATAATAACAATATATGAAACAATATCTAGCTAGAATTGCATTAGTTGTAAAAGACTATGACGACGCCATTGATTTTTATACAAAAAAATTAGATTTCACACTCGTTGAAGATACAAAGCTGAGTGAGACAAAACGCTGGGTAGTTGTTGCGCCGCCTGGAAGTGGAGAAAATGCTTGTTGTTTATTATTAGCAAAAGCAAAAAATGAAGTTGAAGCGGCTTCGGTTGGAAATCAGACTGGCGGACGAGTTTTCTTGTTTCTCTACACCGATGATTTTTGGAGAGATCATAATAAAATGACCGAACGAGGTATTCACTTTGTGCGTCCTGCGGTAGAAGAAGAATATGGAATTGTTTCTGTTTTTGAAGATTTATATGGTAATCTTTGGGATTTTATTCAACCAAAGTAATTTGATAGATTATTGAAAATGATTTGATACTTTTAAACCTTTCTACCTTTTGAAGGTTTTACTTATAGCATTTAATTCAATAAATACAAAAATATATGTTCGGTTTATTCAAAAAGAAATCACCAAAAGAGCAGTTACAAAAGGAATACAAAAAGCTAATGGAAGAGTCTTATCAGCTTTCAAAAACAGATCGGTCTGCAAGCGACTCCAAACGAGAAGAAGCAGAAGCAATTTTGAAGAAAATTGATACTTTAGCTTAATTTCCAGTTTGCAGTGGGCAGTGAGCCGTTTACCATAACAAATAACTGCCAACTGCTTACTGCAAATCTCTGAGGTTTCGGGACAGGCTGCCTACTCCCTACTAATCTAAAACATCCATTCGTCAATATATTTCATAAAGACCTTTGTCAAATTTTTAGCATCATCAATTGCTCGGTGCTGTTCGCCCGTGAACTCAAAACCTTCCTTCTCTACAACACGCCTCAAACCTCTAGATTGCCGTATTCGCCTGATTTCTTGATATTGTCGTTTCACATCAATGTGTTCATAAACCCAATCTTCATCAATATCATGTAGAATACAATCCGCAACCATTATCTTTTTGTCAAAATCGCCCCAAGAGCAAAGCAGATAATCTTCGTCATCGATATCAATCCATTCCATAAAATCTTCAATCACTTTTGGAAATTTTGATGCTCTATTCACATCCATTTGCGTAATAGAAGTCAATTCTGTGCAAAAACTAGAAAGCCTCGGATTAACAATCGGTCGAATGAAACTGTTGAAACTACTATCAATTTCACCATAACCATTCAATTTAACCGCTCCAATTTCTATTATCTCTTGTTGATTATTGTTGTTTCCTTGCCAACACGTCGCCTCTACATCGTATACTATATAATTCACTTTCTTTGTTTTTAAGACGAGAAAACAGAGAATTAAGGTCAATTCTTGTTCGTCATACTTTTTTATACGTTCCTTAGTTTCTATTCTGAATAATTTTACTAACACAATAAAATTATCATTGTTTTCATTCCATTTCATTAAAATTAATAAACTTTCACGAAATACTGAAAGCATAGAAACATAAAGATTCTAATTGCGTAAAATAGAGCGAGCGAGCCAATATTAGTAAAGTAGCCCAAACAGGCTATTCGTGCTACTTTAAATCAAAATTCATGCACAGCAAAAAAATAGTTATTACAGGCGGAACAGGCTTCTTAGGTGTTTATTTGACCGAATATTTCACAGCAAAAGGTTATCATATTTATATCATTTCAAGGAGTGAACGACCAAGTACACCAAATGTAACCTATTTGAAATGGGATGGAAAAACACTTGGTCACTGGACAGAAAGTATTGAAAATGCCGAAGTTGTTATCAATTTAGCTGGAAAATCGGTGAATTGCAGATATACTGAAACCAATAAACGCATCATTAATGAGTCTCGAATATTCGCAACTCAGGCGATTGGAAAAGCGATTCAGCAAGCGGAACGACCTCCAAAGGTTTGGTTAAATGGTGGTTCTGCGACGATTTACCGTTATTCGGAAGACAAACAGATGACCGAAAAAAATGGCGAGTTAGGTGATAATTTCTCTGTTGACGTTTGCAAAAACTGGGAAAACACATTCAATGAATTTGATACGCCAGAGACTAGAAAGGTGTTTATGCGCATTTCAATTGTCTTAGGAAAAGGCGGCGGCGTTGTTCCTCCTTTGCGAAATTTGGTTCGCTGCGGACTTGGTGGAAAACAAGGTCACGGAAGACAATTTGTAAGTTGGTTGCATATTCAAGATTATGCTAGAATGGTGGAATGGTTCATCCGAAATAATGATTTTGAAGGTGTTGTGAATTGCGTTAGTCCGCAACCTGTAACGAATAGTGATTTTATGAAAGCGTTTAGAAAAGCATATAATATTCCTTTCGGATTGCCTCAACCAAAATGGATGCTTAAAATGGGCGCAATGATGATTGGAACAGAAACAGAGTTGATTTTGAAAAGTAGAAATGTAATTCCTCAGCGATTGCAGCAAGCTGGTTTTGCTTTTGAATATCCGACTTTGGACAAGGCTTTGAAGCAAATTACTAATTGATTATTACTCAAAAGATTAAATAGATTGCTATCGTAATGAGTATTTTAAATTTGTCGAAAGTAGACGTAGCCATTCTTTTTGCTGCTTTTCGGTTTTACCGAAAATCGCCTAACTACGCCTCGTAGTTCAGCGAACTATACTCACGAGGCGAAGACCGAGTAATAACAAAAAAGAATGAGCGAAGGTGGAATTCGACGGCTTTTTGCTTCTTTTTAGCTGGAAAAAGATGATGCTAACTCTGCGTAACTTGAATTACTAATTAGATTTAACTCAAAATAGAAAAGCAAAAGGTCAGATGATTTTGAAATCACCTGACCTTTTGTATGTTTTTATGTTATAAATAATCATCTTTTTTAGGAGAAATCAATACAACTATTAAACCTAGCAATGAAAAGACTAAAACTAGTAAAGCGGCTACTAATCCTCCCATTTGGCGTTTTTCACCTTCCCGATATGCAAAAACAACTAACCAAATATTAATAGCTAATGCAACAAGACCAATTAAAACTACAATAAATATTAAACTCATTATGTGTTTAGGCTTTAAGTGTTAAAGAATAATAACATAATAACACATTTCACCATAAAACAAAAAACTTCATCTACGAATGAGCTTAAATACCCGATTATAAAATGTTTTACCCTAAATTAATTGTTAAAAAACTTCCTTACTTAATCGTTTTCGCCAATACCACCATTGAAAAACACTTCTACTCAACATCATCACCGTCAACGAAATCCAAAGTCCGTGATTACCAAAATCGAAGAAAATATCTTGTGCATAAAAGAACGATAAATACAATACTAAAGCAGCAATCATCGTCGTTCGCATCGCTTTAGAAGCTGTAATTCCAACATAAATACCATCCCAGATGTAAGCAGGAGCGACAACAATCGGGAAGATAACCAGCCAAATCAAATACATTTTAGCATTTTCAATGATTTCTATTTGGTCTGTAAAAATATAAAGTAACGATTCTCCAAAAAATCCGAAAATCAAACTATACACAATCGCCAATCCCATGCCCCAAATAAAAGAAGCTTTGATTGCTTTGTGAAAATTATTTTTATCATTTGCACCATAATACTTACCTGTCAAACTCTCCGCAGCATAACCAAATCCATCAACGCCATAGGATAACCAAAACGTAAATTGTAATAAAACGCCATTGACCGCCAAAGTCATATCGCCTAGAATCGCAGATTGATTATCAAAAAAGGCAAAGGAGAAAACTAAGCAAAAGGTACGAATGAAAATATCCGAATTTAAAGACATGAATGCTTTGAAGGATTCCCATTCAAGTATCGCTTTGCGCTGAAAATACGCTGTATAGGATTTATATTTATACCAAAATAATCCTATTCCAGTGATTAGTCCAGCGTATTGCGCAATCACCGTTCCCAGTGCGACGCCATCGGCTTTCATTCCTAGCGTATTCACCAAATATAAACTACAAACGATATTGACGACATTGATTAAAATAGTTAAGACCAATGGATAAATCACGTTTTGCATTCCAAAAAACCAACCCATTAGCACATAAAGACACAAAGTCGCAGGCGCAGCCCAAACCCGAATATAAAAATATTCTTGTGCTAAGGTTTCGACTTCGGTGCTCGCTCCGAGCAAATAGAAACTCAATCGCTCCAATGGAATTTGCAACATCAGAAGTAAACAACCGCTAACTAACGCAAAGACTAATGCTCTTCCAAGCACATTCATCATTTGCGTTTTGTTATTTTTGCCGTAAGCTTGAGCGGTCAGGCCAGTTGTTCCCATTCTCAGAAAGGCAAAACTCCAGTATATAAAGTTAAAAATCAGTGCGCCTAAAGCTACTGCACCAATATAAACAGCGCCTTCTTGCCTTCCCATCAATGCGGTGTCGACGGTTGAAAGCAACGGAATCGACAGATTACTTAACACATTTGGAATGGCTAATTTTAGTATTTTCTTATTCAATGATGTTTTGTTTTGACGCACATTTCACGACGAATGGCACACGAGAATAATTTTGGCGCAATATACAAAAAGCCAAAGTGATTTCTCACTTTGGCTTTTTATATAATTCGTAACCTGTCTGCCGACAGGCAAATTCTCAATTCAAAACGCTTAATTCAAAACCGCTTTTGCTTTATGATATTTCAACGTAGAAGGCGCAACACCTAAGTCATTGTTAATTACAATCTCAGGAAAATGCTGTTTCATACCGATTTTTATCATCGCTAAATGATGAAGCGCATGATCATAAGCGTACATTAATTCACGACCAATAGAAGATGGGATTTGAGAGTTCTCCTCACTTTCGTTATCTGTGAAACTAGAATTAACCTTAACTACTTTGTAAATATCTAATGTTTGAATGCAATCAGACATTTCTTTCAACTCTGCAATAGCAACGTCTGTGTCTTTTTCAATCAAAGGATTACGCTGACGAGTATCATAATCAATATTGCCACATTCGCAGCCTCTATTCAAACATAAATAAAAATCAATAACGTGTCGAATATGTTGCCCAATAGAAGAACCACTGAAAGCTGTCAAAGGTTTGCGATATGTTTTATTGTCAATAAGATCTAATAGTTCTTTTACCTGTTTCGTAATAATTACCGTTCCTTGCTTAGGATTCATATTCTAAATTTTTTCTTTTTTTTAAAAATGTCATCCCTCCAATAAAGCATAAATATCGGTAAAACCTAATTGAGGGCTCGTATTTGTTTTATTTGATGTTTACAAATGGGATAAATAGCGTGTTTTTCAAATAAAAAAAGCGACAAAATAATTGAATGCAAAATGCAATAACTAGTATTACATTTTTGTATTCAATTGTTTTGCCGCCTGTGTCTAAAATTCGCTGTGCAATTGTTCAATTGCTATAATTTACTTATAAATTTTCTTTTGACTTGCCAACACCGTATTCATCAATAAAGAAGTCACTGTCATTGGTCCAACTCCGCCAGGGACAGGCGTGATAAAACTACATTTTGGCGCAACATTATCAAAATCGACATCGCCAACCAATCTATAACCACGTTTTCTAGTCGCATCCTCTACCCTATTAATACCAACATCCAAAACAACTGCGCCTTCTTTTACCATATCAGCCGTAATGAAATTAGCCCGACCAATGGCAGCAACAATAATATCAGCACGTCTCACCTCTGCCGCTAAATCCTTAGTTCGGCTATGCGTTAGCGTTACGGTACAGTTTCCGACTTTGCTCTTTCGAGAAAGCAAAATACTCATTGGCGTTCCTACAATATTGCTTCGTCCAACAACAACGCAATGTTTCCCAGACGTTTCAATATTATATCTCTCCAACATCTGAATCATACCATAAGGCGTTGCAGGCAAGTAGGTTTGTAAACCCAAAGCCATTCGACCAATATTCATTGGATGAAAACCATCAACGTCTTTTTTCGGGTCAATCGCTAAATTAATTGCGTCTTCGTCAATGTGTTTTGGCAAAGGCAATTGAACGATATAACCATCAATATCATCGTCATTATTCAAGTCAGCAACCACTTGTAATAATTCCTCTTGCGTAATAGTCGCTTCTTTACGAACCAATGTTGATTTGAAACCAACTTGCTCACAAGACCTTACTTTATTACGGACATAAACCGCACTCGCAGGGTTTTCGCCTACTAATATGGCCGCTAAATGTGGCGTTTTTCCGCCATTTGCTACAATCGCAGCGACTTCTACTGCAATTTCCTCTTTTATTGTTTTGGCAAGACCTTTTCCATCTATGATTTGCATCAAATTATTTTTTATAAAGCCTAAGCGTCGGACTCCTTATCCCGATAGGAATTGGGAGTCCGACGCTTTAACCTATTTCTTATTCAAAAGTGAAAATACGCTATTCTAATTCAACCATAAATGAAGAATAGCTTGTTAAAGATTGCAAAAATAGTTGAATAATCTTTTTTATCAATATTAATCTACTTATTAATTACACTAAATATTTTAAAAGACTATATAAAACGTTGAATAATTGATAATCAATCAGTAAAGCTATTATTAATATT
>CAZMEH010000879.1:0-2808 GCA_964564885.1 uncultured Saprospiraceae bacterium
TCATAGCGTGCGATAGGAACAGCATTTTTCAAGCTAGAAACAGCCATTTTTCCCTAATCATACGGCTATGCCGTATGCCGTGTGCCGTGTGCCGTGTGCCACTCCTTAAAACTTCCACAATAATTTTCAAAGAACCCATTATTTTTATTAAGATTCTATTCTTTACTTTTACAACAAAATCTAAGGTAAGAGAAAACTTCAACCAACCTAGCAATAAAAAAAGATAATGAAGCAATTACAATTAACAATATTTTTATTAGGACTAACCGTTCTTTCATTTGCACAAGACAAGCATTTCTCGCAGTTTTACGCTGCTCCACATTTGCTTAATCCAGCAATAACAGGACTTTTTGATGGAAAGTATCGAGGAATGGTGAATTACAGAACGCAATGGGCAAGCCTTGCCGATGAGCCATTTACAACAATAGGTGCTGCGGTTGATGGTAATTTCAAACTATTCAAACGCAGTAAGTACAACGACAGATTAGGTGTTGGCGTGATGTTGTTTTCTGATAAGGTTGGAGAACAAGCATACAGTACAGACCAAATTTCATTCTCTGGTGCTTTTCACAAAGCATTAGATTATGCTGGCAGGCAAATATTGACCGCAGGTTATCAAATGAGTATTGTTCAAAAAAGTATTAACTTCAATCAAGTTACTTTCCATGACCAGTTTAACGGTTTGGACGGTTACACGCTTTCTACACAAGAAAATTTACCTATTAATAATATTACCTACGCCGATATGTCACTTGGTATTTTTTACGCAATGGAAGTGAATGACAAGTTTTCATTTCATGCAGGAGGTTCGTTAAGTCATATTAATGCGCCAGATGCTTCTTTCTACGAAAACCCAGACATTGAGCCAGACAACATTTCAATAAAGTCAACTATTCAAGCTGGTGCGAAATACCGAATTTCAAAGCAATATGATTTTGAACCTCGTCTCATTATCTTAATTCAAGGTGATCATACTGAAATTGACGCAGGTGCTAACTTTAGAATTGCCTTAGATGATTATGCTTCGCAAAACTTATATTTAGGGCTTTATTTCCGTCCTGTTAGTGATGTTACTGGTGAATTGTCGCTTGATGCAATTATTCCAATGGTCGCTTATCGTTATGAAAATGTACAAGTTGGATTGAGTTATGATATTAATACTTCCGAATTATCTAGCGTAACAGCTGGTCGTGGCGGTTTTGAATTATCTGCTTCATTCATCGGTTCTTACGAAAATGATAATATTATTTGTCCGCAGTTTTAGAAAACAGCCTGTCACGAAGTCTTGTGAGTTGACGATTGACGGACGCTTCGCCTGCCTGCCAGAGGCACGACAGGCAGGCTTGACGACCGCTGCGCTGACGGAAAAATCAAAACTTCTTGTTTACTCATTTGATGTAAGCAAGAAGTTTTTCTATTTTGAGAATAGATTTACAAATTTATTTCGCAAAATCATCTCAGTTTTAAAACCGACATGATTTGATTGTCAAAAAACAAAAAACAAAATATACTATGCTACATCATTTCAAAGCTTATTCATTATCAATTACTCGGTCAGGCCTCAGGAGAAAAGTTATCAATTGTCAATTGTCAATTCTCTTTCTACTCCTTCCGTTTATCGGTTTTACACAAGTCAACTTAGACCAATCGATTAAAAACTTTGCGAGCCATCCTTCCATGAAATACGCAAGTCTGAGTATAACCGTACTTGATATAGAAACGGGAAATGTCATAGCGGAACACAATCCAAATATGAGTTTAGTTCCTGCTTCAACCGTCAAAGCGGTCACAACTGCAACTGCGCTCGGCGTGCTCGGACATTCATTTACCTACAACACAAAACTACAATACGACGGAAGTATTAGCAAAGGAGTTTTGAATGGAAATATTTACATCAAAGGTACAGGTGACCCGACACTTGGCTCTAACAAGATGAAGAATGTACTTGGTTTAGATGAAACAATGACCAAATTCTCTAACGCTATTCGCAATCAAAATATCAAAAAAGTCAATGGTTTAATCATTGGCGATGCGACAGAATTTACAACTGCGATGCCTGCGGCAAATTGGCAATGGAACGATATTGGCAATTATTATGGTGCTGGCGCAAGTGGCTTGAACATTCACGAAAATTTGTATTACCTGACTTTTCAACGCAGCAAATCACTCAATTCTACACCAAAAATCACCAAGACTTCACCCGATATGCCGTATTTGGTATTTATCAATGAAGTAAAAATAGACAAAGCAGGAACGGGCGATCAGTCTTATATTTTCGGTGCGCCCTATTCTTATACTCGCTATGTTCGAGGAACTTTGCCAGCGAGTGCCGCTCAATTTACTATCAAAGGCTCAATTCCAGATCCACCTCAATATGCAGCTTATCGCCTCATGCAACAGCTTGAAACAGAAGGAATTCCAACTAATAAAATGGCGAAAAATATTTTTGAATATAGAAGAGAAGGACAAGATAAGCGATTAGGTCGTAGGAATTTGGCTACGATTACTTCACCGCCTTTGAGCCAAATCATCAAGCGCACTAACGAAAAAAGTGTCAACCTTTATGCCGAAGCTATGCTCAAAACGATGGGCAAAAGACGCAAGGGCGAAGGTTCAACTGAAAAAGGCGTAGAAGTAGTGTACGAATTTTGGAAACAACGAGGTCTAAATATGGAAGGTTGCTTTTTGGAAGATGGCAGCGGTCTTTCTCCTCGCAACGCAATCACAAGTTTTCAAATGTCGCAAATCATGCGTAAAGCCGCTAAAGACAAAGGCATTTTTGATTATTTATATCCATCTCTTGCCGTA
>CAZMEH010000880.1:0-2154 GCA_964564885.1 uncultured Saprospiraceae bacterium
GCTAGGTATTTTGGATCAAGTGCAGGAAGCAGATAATTTGGCAGTTTATTTGGAAGATAATTGGAAACCATTCAAAACCGTAAATATCAACGTTGGACTTCGAGCAACTTATTATGGCTTGACCGATAAAATATACTATGCGCCTCGTTTCACCGGAGAATGGAACTTGACCGAAGCATTCAGATTAAAAGGAGGTTTTGGAAGACATTTTCAATTTGTCAATCGGGTTATCAATGAAAGTATAACGGAAGGTTCAAGGGATTTTTGGCTCTTAGCAGATAATGATTTAGTTGACGTGAGTCAGGCTGACCATTTTGTAGTTGGAGGTTCTTATCAATACAAAGGTTTTGTTTTTGATGTAGAAGCTTATTACAAAAACTATTACAATCTTGCAGAATTTTCACTTCGTTTTCAAAGACAAGATACAGAAGTCGAAGAATTATTCTTCAAAGGTGATGGCTATGCTCGTGGTACAGAGTTTCTAATTCAGAAAACACAAGGTCAATATACTGCTTGGATAAGTTATACATTGGCAGAAGTGATTCATACCTTTCCTAGTTTGAATGGTGGTCAACCATTTCCTGCACTTCACGACACTCGACATGAATTCAAAATGGTGCATTCTGTTGAGTTTGGAAAAATGACTTTTGCATCTACTTTTGTCTATGCTTCGGGTAAACCATACACCGAGCCAGATGGTCAATATACCGTAACCTTGCTTGATGGTTCTCAGAACACTTACATCAGTGTTGGTCAAAAAAATGGCGTTCGCTTACCAGCTTATCATCGTCTGGACTTCTCCGCAACATACAATTTTGACATTCGTCGTTTCAAAGGAAGTGTTAGCGCATCGGTTTTTAATTTTTATGATAATGATAATATCTGGTATAGAGAATTTGATTTCTCACAAACGCCAGGCATCGTTACTGACATCAAATACTTGGGCGTAACACCAAATATTGCTTTTAATTTAAAGTTTTAAAAAATATCAGGTATCGGACACCTTTGAGGTGTCCGATACCTGAGCTTGAAAAATACTACCTCATCCTAAACTTGATTTGGGATCTTCAAAACACTAACACGCTAACACTAGTGGCAATCATAGTGTAGATCCCAAATCAAGTTTGGGATGAGGTAGTATGTATTTCGTGCGTTTAACCTAAATAAATCAGTGAGACAATGAAAAATATATTTATATTATTATCAATCATCATACTTTTTAATGCTTGTGACGAAGAACAACCGCCATCGAGTAAGTTTGTTGTTGAAGCATTTTTGTTCGCAGGAGAACCGGTCGATGATATTTATATCAAATCGACTTTTCCAATTTCGGAAACAGAGGATGTTTCTGAACCAGTCGGTGATGCAACAGTAACGTTATTTAAAGAAGGTGTTGCTTATAATTTAATTGCATCAGATAGTGTTGGGTTTTATCATTATCCAGATTCTAATCTGACGGTAGAAACAGGAGATGTTTTTACATTAGAAGTCAACTACGATGGCGTAACAGCAACGGCAGAAACTATTGTTCCAACACCAACAACAGGAGTTGCGGCTATGCCAGATACTTTGTTTTTTCCAGAATTAATACTTAACGGGACGGATGAAGAAAAAGATTCTGTCAATGCCATACTTGGTAGTTTGAGAATGACGGCTACTTGGGACAATTCGAATGGTGATTATTATTACATGACGGTTGAAAATATTGAAGAGTTTGGCATTGGTATTTTTCCATCTATTGCACAACAGTTCTTAGAGCGATTCAAGTTTGTTTCAGAACCAAGTAATGAAACTTCCATATCTGTTCTTGGCATTGGATTAACGACACTAGGAACACATCGGGTAAAGGTTTATCACGTCAATCAAGAATATGTTGATTTATTCCTTAATCAAGAACAAGACTCTCGTGATTTGAACGAGCCGCCAACGAATATAAAAGGTGCATTAGGAATATTTTCTGCTTTTAATAGTGGAGAAGGATTTTTTGAGGCAGATAGATTGTAAAATACGAAATCAATAAATATTGGGTTCTTTGAAAATTATTGTGGAAGTTTTAAGGAATGGTATACGGCTGACGGCATACGGCAAGCCGTATGATTAGGGAAAAATGGCTGTTTCTAGCTTGAAAAATGCTGTTCCTATCGCACGCTATGA
>CAZMEH010000881.1:0-3628 GCA_964564885.1 uncultured Saprospiraceae bacterium
TAATAGCTGTACTCAAACAACTACAACAACCGTTTCTGAACCAGCTGTTATTGCTTTAACTGCTACTACAACTAATGTTTTATGTAATGGTGCTTCAACTGGTGCAATAGATTTAACCGTTAGTGGTGGTGTTACTCCTTATTCTTATAATTGGGATAATGGCGCAGGTACTAATCAAGATCCAACTGGATTAGCTGCTAATACTTATTCCATTATTGTTACTGATAATAATGGAATTACGAAATCAACTAGCATTACCATAACTCAACCAACTGCTATTGCTTTAACGGCTGTTCCTACCCACGTTTTATGTAATGGGCAATTAAATGGTTCTATTGATTTAGCTGTAAGTGGAGGTACAGTGATCAGTTCTTATACTTACAATTGGAATAATAGTGCAAATTCAGAAGACCTAACAAACTTAGCTGCAAACGCTTACTCCGTTATTGTAACAGATGATAATGGCTGTACGGAGACAATTAGCATAACAATTACTCAACCAACTACCTTATCTGTTGCAATAACTAATACCGCTCAAGTCAGTTGCATTGATAATGGAAAAGTACTCGCTGCACCTAGCGGAGGTACGCCATCCTTTGGTTATCAATGGGACGCAGGTACAGGAAACCAAACTACGGCTCAAGCAACAGATTTAGTAATTGGTACTTACTCTGTAACCGTCACCGATAATAATGGCTGTGCTGCAACTACTTCTATTACGTTAAATGATAATACAGATGATAGATGTAAAGATTCCTTAGCGTTAGTTGACCTATATCATTCTACAAATGGAGCAGCTTGGACAAATAAAACAAATTGGCTAACCGTCGATAGTATTGATAATTGGTTTGGCATTGTCATGGCGAGCAATCGAGTAAATGAAGTCAATTTATTTAATAATAATCTAACAAATGTATTACCTGATTTAAATTTAAATGCATTACAAGTTTTAAACATCGGAGATAATAATTTAATTAACGGCATTCCTAATCTTTCAGACCTAACTAGTTTAGCCGTATTATCATTACAGAACAACACCTCATTAGGTGGGACATTACCAAGCTTCACGAATAACACCCTTATGTCCTCTGTTGATTTACAAAATACAGGATTAACTGGTTCGATACCCAATAACTACACAACACTATCTAACCTTGTTAATTTTAATGTCTCAAACAATAGCTTGACTGGTTCGACACCTAATTTTAGTCAAGCAAATATTACTACATTGAAATTACAGGACAATCAACTTTCTGGTAATATTCCTAATTTCAACCTATCTGGTATCATTCTACTTGATTTATCTGGTAACAATTTAACAGGAACGGTAAACCTCACTCAACTAGGAAGTAATGTTGCTGATTTGAAGCTATATAATAATCAACTAGACAGTATTACAAGCATTATAGAAAATCCGACAGGAGATTTTGACATTAGTAATAATCAATTCACCTTCGACGATATATTTAACACAAATATTTCATCTTTAGATTCCTATTCTCCTCAGGACAGTCTTGGATCCGATACTACTATCTATGTAAATATTGGAACATCCTACACTTATACTATTCCATACGATAGAGGAATATCTAATGTTGTTGAATGGTTTAAGGATAGTAATAGTCAAGGAATTGGTGCAAATACATTTGATTTTAACTATTTCTCAACAGCAGATACAGGAACGTATCATTACTTAATGGGAAATTCTAGCGCACCAGGATTAAACTTATTTAGCAAAGAAATCAATTTCAAAATTAATTATACATGCAGACATTCAGATTCTTTAATACTGGTTCAGTTGTATGCAGCAACCGATGGAACTAACTCTTGGATAACTAAATGGGATTTTAGTCAACCCATTACTTCTTGGCACGGGATAACAACAACTTCTGCTGGTTGTGTTACTCACATTGATTTAATGAACAACAACCTACAAGGCGAAATTCCTATCTCTATGAATAACTTGACATCTTTACAATCATTGAAACTTAGCAACAACTATATTATTGCTTTAGCATTTTTAACTCAAGCACCTAATCTAACTGAAATACACGTCGATAATAATCTCCTCACTTTTGATGATATTATTAAAAACGTCTCATTGGTGAATAGTATTATTGATTTTAAATATGCACCGCAGCAAACAGTTGATGAAGCAAGAAGCGATACAGTAGCTTTAGGCGACTATTATTATTTGGAATCTCAAATTGATTATACTGTTTTTAATAATAATTATAAATGGTTCAAAGATGGTGTTTCTTTTGATTCTACGAGTAACAATCAATTATTAAAATATATCGATATTGATGACGAAGGTCTGTATACGTATGAAGTAACAAATGCTACTATTCCTGATTTAGTATTAAGTAGTCATCCGATTACACTTACTATTGTAAACACTGGAAATGATACCTCCGTTTGTAAAAACAGTGGAATTATAGACTTGGTAGAATCGCCACTTGGAGGTACTTGGTCAGGAACTGGAATTGTAGATAATCAACTCGGTCTTTTTAATCCAGACTCAGCGGGAGTTGGTCAACACCTTATTATCTATACCATTAATGGTTCTTCTGACTTTCTCCAAATAACTGTTTATCCGCCACCAGCAGTTCAAGCGGGTAACAATATAGCGGTTTGTGCAAGCACAGGCGATGTGCTGTTAACTAGCCAATCTCCAGTAGGCGGTACTTGGACAGGAACTGGAATTTCAAATACTACTGGAATTTTCAATTCAAATACTGCTGCAATTGGAAGCAATCAATTAATTTATAGTTTCACCTCACCCAATACAGGTTGCACCAATACTGACACGCTCATAGCTAATGTAACAGATAGTAATAATGTTAGTATATCACAAGACACCATTTATACTTGTACGGATACCAGTTTTATCTTGCTTTCAGCTAGCATTGCAGGAGGTGTTTGGAATGGTTCTGGGATAGTAAATACCTCAACAGGACAATTCGTTCCAAGTATTACAGGACAAGGCGTTTTTAATATTAATTATACAATCGGTATAGGTAATTGTCAAAAATCTGATAATGTAACCATTATTGTAAATGATGCTTTTGTTAATATTACAACTCCCAACCTACTCATTTGTAGTGGTAATAATAATTCCATTTTATTACAAGCCATCCCACCAAATGGAACATGGTCAGGTATGGGCGTTAATTCTTCTGGTTTATTTTCACCACAAAATTTGGGATTAGGTACTACTCAAATTACTTATTCCTATTATGATAATAATACAGGCTGTACTGGTTCTGACCAGATAATTATTGAATTAATTGAATGTGATATTTCTGCTGGTTTAGACCAGGAGGTTTGCAATGCGGGTACTATTCAACTGACAGGAAGTCCTTCTGGAGGGACATGGTCAGATTCTGTTTCTGTCGTAAACTCAAGTGGTTTCTTTGATGCCAACTCAATTAACCTTACTTCTAATAATGATTCATTAGTCATATTGTATTACACGTCAGGATCTGACATCGACTCAATGATTTTAACCATTACTCCTCCACCTACGGTTAATGCATCTGATACTATAGTTTGTAATAATACTGAAAACTTCACATTAGCAGCATCACCTTCTGGTGGCATTTGGAATGACGCCAGTAGCGGCTTG